>NZ_LMOM01000075.1 GCF_001424185.1 Deinococcus sp. Leaf326
TCGCTCAGGGTCTCGGTCGCCACGGCATACGTCGTGCAGGCCGGGCGCTGGGCGAGCAGGCTCGACGTGACGATCAGGTTCTGCCGTGCCGCGATGCTCAGCGTGCCGGTGTATGCGGCCGACGCCGGCGTGAATGCCCGGACCTGCAGGTCACCCGGCGCCTGCACCAGAGCCGGCACATCCGACAGGATCACCGTGGACTCGGTCACGGCACCCGGGGTCTCCTTCCCGCTCGTCGAGGGCACGCCTACGCCATTGGCCACCCGCACCACGGACATGCGGCCGCGCGACGTGGGCGTGAGCACGTACTGATCACAGCTGTTCGTGGTGCACACGTACAGGCCAGTGCCACCCTCCCACGGGTAGAGCACGACTTCCCGCACGTTGCCGGGAAGATTGAGGCCTGCACGGCCGTTCGTCATGTCCGGGAGGGTGACCCGCCCGGTGCCCATGCCCAGGCCTCCCGCAAAGTTCGGGCAGGTCGCCACGCTCTGGTCACAGGGATACCCGCCATTTCCCCCGAACTGATTGACCGAGACCGTCGTATTTCCCACGCGGATCTCGCGTTGCTCGGACGTCAGCCCTCCCGGCCACGCACTGCGACCAGCCGCCAGCTGCACCTGCCCATTCACCTGCACCGGCCCGTCGAAGATCATGTCTGCCGGCACGGTCCCCAGCACGTTCGTCAACACCTGGTAGGCCGTGATGGGGAGTGACCCGGTCGCGGCATTCGCGAATCGCAGCTGGCCGGGCAGCACCCGGGTCCGCTGCGCCTGCTCGTTGCCCTTCGTCACGATGCCCAGCTGCAAGGGCACCCGGTAACTCACGACGTTCCCCTGCACGGCCCGAATGGTGGTGTCCCCTGTGGAGGCCCCCCCACAGGTCGTCGTACCCCCGATCGACAGGCGCTGCTCGACCGTGGCGGTCCCGCAACTGAGCCACCCTTCCATCTGGGTCGACAGTGACGTCCGGTACGTCCCACTTTCCAGATTGCCGGTGGACTGGTCCGTGACCCCCTGGGGGAGACCGGTCAGGACCCCCGTGATCAGGCGAGGAGCACTGAAGGCTGCCTGGGCATTGAGCTGCGCATCCTGCGTGCGCCGGTCCGTCGTCAGGACGTTCGCCCGAGTGGCCACCGCCTGAATCGTCATAAGTGCGGCCAGGACCAGAATGATGAACAACACGATCAAGACCGCGTTGCCTTGCTCTCGATGGGAGGAAATCGACATGCTCACATTCTCAGGTGCGTTCTGGTGGGCGCACCCAGCAGGCGCCTCGGCCCACCCCCACTACCTCCAAAAGCACGCGTAGACCATTCGTGTCCTGGCGCGGATTTTCCCAAGGTGTCCGTATGTGCATGTGGGTATTACTTGCCTGATAAACAACAACATCCGGACACCTTGAAAAAGGAGGCCCGAACAGCCCGATGTCTCAGGGCTGCTGAGCGTTCGGAAGATGCCAGTGAGCCAACGGCACCCCTGGGGAGAGTGCTCCTGCGTAAGAGGTGATGTGGAGACCGAGCATGGGATGGGTCGTGATCCATCCGGCGCCCCGCATCAAGCGCAGGTCGATCTGCACCTCGTCCTCGGTCAGGGTGAGGCCGTGCTGCTTCCTCAGCTTCTGGCGGAGGGTGGCCACTTTGACGCTTGCTGTGTTCCGCCCGACATCTGATAGGACGACGCCCTTGACCAGTTCGAAGTCGTGCGAGAGGTCAGCGACTCCGTCCGACATCCAGACCTGGTAACCCACTGGCATGACTTGTGGGCGCGTAAGCCGACGCTGGAGATCTCCGGGGGCGAGCACCCACCCCAGCTTCACCAACTCCCCCAGCGCCCCATAGACGGCCGACACCTCGATCTTGAGAGCCCTCGCCATCGCGCCCACGTAGACGGAGCCCCCCAGCATCAACACCTCGCTCCGCACCAACTGATCCAGCACCTGCCCAGAAACGCCCTGTGCATCCATCGCTTTACCCTACTCGCCCAGCACTCCAACAGGACTCGTATTTCAGCTTGTGTCCTGGCGCGGGTTTTCCCAAGGTGTCCGTATGTGCATGTGGGTATTACTTGCCTGATAAACAACAACATCCGGACACCTTGAAAAATGGCAGAACACCAGACCCTTCAGGGCACAGCAACCCGCCTCTCCTCGGTCCTGGCTGTAAGGACCACCAGAACCAACCGTACGCTTCAGAAGGGAGGAATGAGGCCATGACATGCCCTCGCACTTCTCGCTCCAACGACTGTGGAATTCGTCCTGGAATTTGTTCTCATAAAAGTTCTTCGCGGAAAAAATTCGCGTGTGGCACGGTGGATTTCTCATGCATACGCCCTGCGATAAAGTACACCGTTGCTTACAGGGAACGTCCCTGAGCGTCAATCGGCAGCCTGGGAATCTCTGAACGCCCTGGTCTCTGAACGACCTCAACATTCCACTGTTCTGCGCTCCTCGGAGCCGGAATTTCTCTCCAACCATAGACACCTCCGAGGTACACCGAAATGCCCAATGACCACAAGAAAGCTACCCCCCTGGCCTCTGCTCAGCAGGAAGGATTGGACGTATACGAGCATGCCCGCACCCTCCTCAAACGCATGGGCATTACCTCGGTGCAGGAAGCGAAACGGCAGGCTATCGGGATGACCCCCAAAGAACTCCGGCTCATTTTCCCGCGATAACGAGCGATCTCTGCTCGCGCCGTCCCGACCTCGGAGTCGTTACCGACCGGCGTAAGAATGCGCTTTTAAGCCTCATTTTGGTTGGGCAGCAGGGAACTTTGCATCGGCCAACCAGAATGCCGCCTATACTCAACTCATGTAGCGATAACTGACAGCAGGCCGAACAAGGGGACACACGGCCCCATCACAAGAAGAAAACCCACCCGGCCAGGTGAGTTTCGCTTCAGATTCAGGGGTTAAGGGGACAAACGCCGTCAGATAGCGTCACCTTAACACCCATAACGAGGTGTTGCAAGATGTTGGACGCACAACTGAAGATGACGCTCCTTGAGGGGGTCCTCATAGGCCGGATCAGCGCCTATGACGCCACTCGAACCCTCCTCGAACTGGTCGGACTGACGACCTTCGAGCGCGCGGTGCAGGCCTCCCCACACAGCTGCCCGAAAACCTTGCGGCGGGTCTTCTCCCAGGGCAAATCGCTGATTGAATTGCCCACCCTTCCAGGGGATGCCCCCATCCCTCTCCAAGAGATCGACGTGGAGCTGACCGCTCTGGCCGCTGAGGCGAAAGTGGATCCCAAGCAGGTGATCTCGTCCGTCCTGCGCTACGGCAACCCCTTCGCGCGCGTGAAAGGGGTGCTGGAGGACCTGCGGGCCCTGGTGGTGAACGAGTGCCGGGTGACCAATCCGACGGGGCTCTTCGTCCGGCTGATGCGCTCTGGGGAGGATGTGCGGTTGCCGGCGAGCGTGCAGGCGAAGCGGGAAACGAAAGCGAAGCATGAGGCCCCGCCGCTCAAGCCCCTGCCAGAGGTGGGGGACTGGGTGAAGTACCAGGGCGACTGGCTAAGGGTCGAGGCCGTGCTCGAGCGCAAGATCCGCCTCTATGCTCCAGAAGGCCGGTACTACCACTACTTCGCTGAGGACTCCGATACCGACGTCTCCTTCGAACAGGCCCGGCTGTTGCCCAGGCAGGCCATGCCGCCGGTAAGTTCTGGAGGCCAGCTGCCGCTCGGCTGAACGAGCAAACAATTCAACGGCCCTCCGGCTCGATCTCAGCGACCCGGTACTGCATTTCGCGTGGCTTGAACATGAGGCTGATCTGGACGAGCGTGTCGGTGACACTGGCCGCTGCAGCTCTGCTGGCTTGCAGCTGATCGCCAACGGTGTCGCGGGCGTTGCCTCGCCGACGTCGTCTGCGGTCCAGGGTTCGCTCAAGGCGGTGGAGGCCGCTTGCGGCGCGCCTTATGCTCAGGCATGGCCTTCCTGAACTCCCTGGTGCTGGCGTACCGTCCGGTGGTCGCCGTCACGCCTCAGACGGACGTGCTCTCTTGTGGGCACGAGCGGGCCCGCGTCGATCTCACGGCTGCTGGGACGCATCTGAGGGAACTGGGCCTCCCACGCTTCGCCCGGACGCGCCTGTGCCCGCAATGCAGGCGGGAACCGAACCCGAAGGCTCTGGCGAAGGTGACGCACGACCCCACCCCGGTCTCTCGGCAGCGTGCGTCCGACTGGGGGCAACTCACTCGAACAGAGCGGGAGCAGGCTGAGGTCATCCTTCAGGCTTTGCCGGGGGGGGCGGATATCAAGATGGACGGGTGGCTGACGATGGATCCAGAGCAGCGAGCGACGATCGCGCAGATCGGCGAACGGTTCGCGGCGGGACTGGGTCTGACGTTCAGAGAATTTATGGGGTTACGGGTTGAACCCGCGCCGTATGTGACAGCGGCCGGGTTACGCCGGTTGCAGGCCTCGCCGAAGGAAAAGGAACGGCGGCGAGAGGCGAGCGATATCCGGTGGCTGGCGGCGGAGCGTGCGCGGAAGGGGTAGGCCAAGGTCAATGCGTCGGGGTGGTCGTTTCAGCGTTCAAGGGGGCTTCCTCCAGCTGCTGGCCGGCCAAGGCATCCTGGTCGCGCTCCTTGAGCTTGAGGCGGCTGAGCTTGCCTCGCAGCACCTCCAAGGTGTACTCGCCTTCGCCGAACAGCGAGGCATCCAGGCTCTTAGGCAGCTCGATGATGAGCGCGTGCCGCTCTGCGTCGTACTGTACGTCCACCTTCCCTCGGGCGTGTCGTTCCTTNCTGAGCTTGCCTCGCAGCACCTCCAAGGTGTACTCGCCTTCGCCGAACAGCGAGGCATCCAGGCTCTTAGGCAGCTCGATGATGAGCGCGTGCCGCTCTGCGTCGTACTGCACGTCCACCTTCCCTCGGGCGTGTCGTTCCTTGAGCGCCTCAAGTTTCTTGGGGGTGGTGTTCAGGAACCCCCCGCGGCGCCGGCCACTGTCCCGGAGCGTGACGACTTCCCCCGCTTTGGGCAGCGCCACGTCGTGCCGGGTATCCAGGTAGCCCGCGAGCGTGTTCCGAGGCCGGACATCCCCGTGCGTCAGGAGGATCTTGCCGGGCCGGTACCGGGCGATCATGCCGAGCAGCCCACCCTGGTCCGCGTGCGCCGAGAGGTAGAAGCGCTCGACGCGGGCATAGGCCGGCACCGGCTCCCGGCCCCCACGTCCGTTCGGCAGAAGCACGTCACCGCCCTGCTGCAACTCCAGCAGCCGACGCCCCGGCGACTCAGCGTCCTGGTAGCCCACGACGAACAGGGCATTGCTCGCCTCCGGAAGCCACGCCCGCGCGTAGATCGGACTGGCCCCCGCGTGCAGCATCCCACTCGACGCCACGACGACCGCCGGACCGTCCGACCCCAGGATGCGCTCGCGGTCCCGGCGATCCCCGACGAGCGTGACGGTACCCCCAGGAAGATGGGTTGCCCACTGGACTTCCGGCGATTCTGCAAGGCCTGCGGAAGAAGGGGCAGCAGTTCCTCGTACGTCTGCGTCATCTGCCGGGTCAGGCCATCGAGGTACAGGGGCACRCTGGGCAGCAGGCCACTGGCCATGCTYGTCTGGAGGATCTGGGTGATCTCCTGCGCCCGACCGAGCGCGAACGAGGGG
>NZ_LMOM01000076.1 GCF_001424185.1 Deinococcus sp. Leaf326
TGATCTGTTGATCCAAGCTTGCGCTTGGCTTGCCTCTCAGAGGCTGTACTGCCAGTCCGAAGACCGGCTTGTGGTCTTGCGACCTCTCGAGTCTGGAGTCTTCCGAAGAAAACCGCTCGCACACCCTGTCGGGCGTTCCTTTGCTTCTCGAACATCTTCCGTTGTCATGCTTCGCGGAGCGGAAAGCTCCGGTGTGCCTGGGGTTTCCCCGTCAGCAACTCAGTAAATATAGCCTTTACTTGAAAATCTGTCAAGCTCCTGCTCACATCTTCCGAGCGCCTGCGGCGCAACTGNTGCCTGGGGTTTCCCCGTCAGCAACTCAGTAAATATAGCCTTTACTTGAAAATCTGTCAAGCTCCTGCTCACATCTTCCGAGCGCCTGCGGCGCAACTGAGGGCGAACCCGGACGAACCGCACCGTCCCACCAGCCCAGTCTGCCATAAAGCGGTCAGACCGGCCCAGAAAAATACGGTCTGTATCCGGCGATGTCAAGCCTGGACGTGGCGGTCATAGATTGGCTTCCGGAAGATGACGCTACAGTCTGAAATAGAGCTCAGCTGGCTGCTCCAGCTCTCGCTGACCTCTGACAGTGGCAAGTGGCGTTGCATGGCATAAAAAAATGCGCTCAGAGATGAGATCGGCCTGATCCTCGATGTTGATCCCCCGAAATATGGGCTCGACACCAGCAGGTGGACTACAGCGCATATTCGGCCCGTTGTCAGCGTGACCTACGACATCTGGCTCGATCGCACGCGCCTCTCCCGACAACTGAAACGCTGGGGGTTCTCGTATCAGCGGGCCGTAGAGCGTAACGACGACATCGCCACCTGGCTCCGCGTCCACCATGACACGCCGGGAAAAAATTCGCTGAAGGCACCACGACGGTGTGCCTACATGGGAATGATTTCATCCCCGCACCGAAGGAACGCGCCTAAACTATGCCTCATCCATGTCTTCACCCTCTGCGCCTGCCGCCGCACCCTTCGACGTGCTGGTCCTGGTTGCCCCGGTAGGTACCCCGGAGGCGACCTTAGCAGTGCTGGCCGAGCTTCCCCCCACCTTGCCCGTCGCGGTCCTGATCATGTCCCCGCAGGAGAAGCCTGCCTTGAAGGACCTGCGCCGCCTATCACTCCTTCCTATGCGCGAGGCGGAGGACGGCGCGGTTCTGGAGTCAGGCAACGTCTACGTCGCTCCACCGCGCCAAGTTCTCACCATCCGCCCTGGACTGCTCTGTGCCCTCACCCCGCAGGACGACCGGCCCTCGCCGCCCCCACTCGACCAGTTGCTGGGCTCCCTAGCCCTCAGTGCCGGTTCGCGTGCGCTCGTGGTGATCCTGGGCGGCGAGGGCCAGGAGGGGGTGGCTGGAGCGCGTGCTCTGCGCGGGGTAGGCGGCACCGTGCTCGTCCAGCGTCCAGAAGAAATGACTGGAGCTGCCTTACCGACCCTCCTGCTCCAGACGGCCACACTGGTGCTGTCTCCCGCGACGCTGGCTCGGGTGGTCGCTGACCTCCTGGGGCACCGCTTGAGTGGGTATAAAGATCCCTATCAGGCGGTCCCCTCCTTTGAAATCACGGAGCGTAAGTACCGCGAAGCGAATCAGGCCTTTCTGGTTGAAATTTCCAGAGACCTCAGCCAGCTCGCCAGCGAGAAAGAACTGTGCCATACGGTCGGCCTAAAACTGGCAGCCCATCTGGGACTGACCTGTTACCACTATGTGGATGTGGATGAGGACCGTGCCGAGGTGACGGTCCTGCATTTCTGGCATGCGCTGGACGTGCCAGAGATCCTGGGCACCTATCCCGTTGCCGGGTTCATCGCTTCTGACAGGCTGGGTGGGTTGCGCGCCGGGGAAACGACCATCATTCACGACGTTCAAAACGAGCTCCAGGAAGACTCGCCCGCAGCGGCGGGGCTGAGGGAGGGGGCCGCGGCCCAGAAGATCAGCGCTTACGTGGCCGTACCCTACAGCCAGGACGGACGGTGGAAGGCCTATTTCGCCGTCGCGGACAGCCAGCCGCGGCGGTGGACGGAACTGGAAGTTAGGCTGATTCAGGAGGTCGCCGGCCAACTGTCTCCGCGCATCGAGCGTCTCCGTGTCCAGGCTGCCCTGCGCGCCTCTGAAGCGCAGTACCGCCTGGCCGAAGAAGCCGCCAATGGTCTGAGCTATACCTGGAACCTGGAGGCCCTCCACGTTACGCCGGGCGGTTTAGCTTCGTCATCCACCCCTAAGGACATCCGGGAGTCGTTGAGGACCCTCACGCCCACGTATAGCGACGGCTTCAGCAGGGTTCTGGGATACAGTCCCGGCGAAGTGCCGCTGACCTGGGCGGCGTGGCAGGCGCTGATTCATCCGGATGACCTAGAGCGGGTATCGGCCGAATACGGCCAACCGTTTCTGCCGGGTCGCTCCTCGATTGAGTACCGGCTGCGTCACAGGGACGGCCATTATCTGGACGTCCTCGACCATGGCGTAGTGATCCTTGATGAACAGGGCCGTATTCGCCGCCTCACCGGCTCTGTCACGGATATCACCGAACGCAGGCGCGCCGAGGAAGCCCTGAGAGAGAGCAAGGAGCGGCAAGTGTTTCTGCTACGGCTCAGCGAGACCCTACGGACTGAGCCCGACGTGAACGCCGTGGCAGACCGGGCGCTGGGACTGCTTTTGGAACAGCTGAGCCTGGACCGCTGTTCCATCGCCGAGTACCAGCTGGAAGAAGACTGGGCAGACCTCACCCATCAGGTCGGCAACGGCCGCATGCCGCCCCTGCCGAACGGTGTCCGCCTGTCGGATTTCCCGGAGGCTCTCCAGGTGATGCTCGACCGGACGCTGGTGATTGAGGACGTGACCCACACGCCTGGCCTCTCGGACCTGGACCGGAAGAACATGAACAGACTCGGCGTGGGCGCGCTTGTCGCCGCGACCCTGCGCAGAGGGGAGGGGCGTCCGCTTCGGTGCATCTTCGCCGTCTCTGCAAGTGCTCGGCCCTGGACCTCCGGTGAGATCGCCCTGATCGAAGAGAGTACCGAGCGCACCTGGGCGGCGATGGAGCAGGCACGGGAGGAGATGCTGCGCCGGCAAGCGGAGGAACTCAACGCCTTTCTGGTCCGCTTCACTGACACTGTGCGCCGTTTCACCGACCCACAGGCCGTCGCCGAAACGGCTTGCCGACTCATTGCCGAACGGCTCGGCGTCGAGCACGCGTACTGGACGGAGGTGGACTGGGCCACGCGCGAGCACGTTATCACGGCCTCAGTCCACACCCCGGGCGTACCCGTACCCGTCATCGAGAGCCGTTTCCCGGTCGGGGACTGGGAACCCCTCGCGTCGTTACAACGCGCCGGCCTTCCCGTCGTGGTGGACGACACCCAGGAAGACAGCCGCCTTCCGCCCGAGGTGAAGGCAGGCTACGTTCAGATCGCTGTCGGCGCGGACCTGTCCGTTCCGGTGACAATAGACGAAAAGCTACGCTGCGCACTCGCAGTCAATCAACGGCTGCCGCGTCACTGGAGCGAGGGGGAGATCGCACTTGTTCAGGGTCTCGTGGGACGTTGCTGGTCCGAGGTGGAGCGCGCCCGAGCCGAGGAAGCCCTGCGCGCCTCGGAAGCCCGGTTCCGGGCCGTCGCCAACCTCGTGCCCGATCTGCTCTGGGAAAGCGAACCGGACGGGTTGACCCCCTGGTACAACCAGCGTTGGCTGGACTACACCGGTCAGACGTTCGAGCAGGCAACCGGCTGGGGCTGGACAGACGCTATTCACCCGGACGACCGCGAGGGCTCAGCCCGGCGGTACGGTCAGGCCGTTCAGTGCGGGCAGCCGCTCCGGCAGGAACACCGCATCCGCCGTCACGATGGCGAGTACCGCTGGTTCGTGGTCAATGCCTTTCCTCTGCGAGATGAAGACGGTGAGGTCAACCGGGTTTACGGCGCGGCCACCGACATTCACCACCTGCGCGAGAAGTCTGCGGTGCTCGAAGCGCGTGTAGAAGAACGGACCCACCAACTGGCGGAGCTCAACGCCGAGTTCGAATCACGCAACCGGGCCCTGGAAGCGTTCGCAGAGCTGACCCGCAGTCTGGCCCTGCATCTCGACCCGTATGCCCTGATCCGGCGGGGGCAGGAAGTCGCCCTCTCTCTGCTCCCGGAAGGCTTTGCGACGTACTAGGTTCCCTCTGGCGGTTACGCACCCAGGTGGGGGACATGCGCAACCCGGCTCTCCAGGCGATCGTAGAGGCCGGGCTGAACAGGGGTGATATTCCCAGTCTCGACCAACCTTGGAAGAGCGGCTCGCCGTTCTTTCAGGGACACTATGCGCCGGACACCGATGGCCTGGGCGCTCTGGAGCACGGCACGAACGCGGTGGCAACGCTTCCTCTGACGGTCGGTGGCCGTCAGGTCGGGGTTTTCGCTGTAGCACTCTTCGGTGAGCGTGCCTGGTCGGGCGCCGACCGGGCCATGCTGGAGACAGTCGTCCGCAACCTGGGGCTGGCTCTGGAGCGGGCAGAAGCAGTCCGTACCCTGGCCGAGGAACGCGAAGCACTGGGCACCTTCGCCCAATTCGCTGAGCAGGCCAATGAACTTCAGGAGGTGCCGGCCCTCGCGCAATACGCCACCGCGGTGCTTCAACAGGTGCTGTCTCCAGGCAACACCGTGTACCTCGAACGCGAAGGAGAAGTCTGGCAGCTGCGTCATGTCTCCGGCCAGCTCGACCCTGAACTGGAAGCTGCCCTGCGCGGGGGCGTACCTGCCGCTCTGCCCGGCTTTGAGGTTTCCTTCGGGCGCCGGGAACCCGTGTTCTTCGAGCATTGGGACCCTGGCGAACTCGCTCCTCCGGTTCACTTCACGGCTATCGCCACATACCCCCTGTTTCCCCAGGACCACCCTGCCGGAATGCTCAGCATGGCCCTCATGGACCGCCCCGCCTAGACTGAGCGGGAGAAGGCCGTGTTCCGCGCCGTGGGGGACAGTTTCCGCCTAGCTGTAGAACGCAACTCCCAGCTGCAACAGATCGGGCGGCAGCGCGAACGTCTGGCGGACCTGAACGCCGAACTAGGAAATCTCATCACCCGCACCGCCCATAACCTCGAAGCTCCGGCGCAGAAACTCAGCCACCTGCTGGGCCCCGGCCTGTCAGGCGGCGCGCAGCCTTTCGACGGCCTTTCCCCCTACGACCCCGCGCTCCTTCAGGAGGAGATCGCGCGCCTGAAAGGCGTGGCCGAGGACCTCCGGCACCTCGCCCACCTGGAAGTGCGTCCGCTCAGCGCCGCGCTGCTGCCCTTGGGCGAAGTGTTCGCGGAGATGCGGGCAGCGTTGCCACACTTCCCGGGGCGACCGGTGGCCTGGCAGGTGGCCCGCCTGCCCATCGTGCGGGGAGACCGGGCGCTCCTGCGGCAGGCCCTGGAGGTGCTGATGACCTTTACCCTGAGTGACACACGCGGCGCGGGCTACGTGACGGTGGACAGCGCTGTCGTCGGCGGCGAAGTGCAGATTACGGTAGAGGACGACGGTGTAGGCCTCGTGGCCGAGGAGGCGGCGACCCTCTTTGACCTAGTGGTCCGCACAGATCAGGGCGTCCCGGTGCTAGAGGGCGGCGGCCTGATCCAGGTGCGGCGTATCCTGGCCCGCCACGGCGGCTGGGCTTGGGCGGAAGCCCGGAGCACCGGTGGAAAAGTAGTGCTGACCTTTCCCCAGGATGAGAAGGTGGGTGAACTCGAGGCCCTGTTTGGAGATGACCTGCCGGGGGCCTGAGACGCAGCTCTGGTCTACTCGGCCGCCTTCGGCCAGGCGAACCAGAAGGTCGCGCCCTGGTCGACCCTGCCTTCACCCCAGGCCCGCCCTCCGAAACGTTCGCAGAGCCGCCGAACCACTGCCAGGCCCAGACCCGTTCCCTCGTACGAGCCTGGGGGATGCAGGCGGCCGAACAGCTCAAAGGCCTTGTCCTTGTGGCGCAGGTTGAAACCGACGCCGTTGTCCTCAACCCCGATGCGGTACTCGGTGTCTGTACTCTGAACCAGGATATGTAGGCGAGCGCGTTCGCGGGTCCGGGTGAACTTCAGGGCATTGCCAACATACTCGTGCAAGATCAGTTGCAGCACCTGGCTGTCCCCATACACGGTGGGCAGGGGGACGGCCGTCACCTGCACGTCACGCCCCGCCATCTGGGGCTGGACTTCCTTGAGGACCTCACGCAGGACTTTGCCGAGGTCCACACTGCGCATGCGGGCTCGCAGGTTCCGGGCCCGCATATACCCTTTGAGCGAATCGAGCAGGGCCTGCGTCTGCTGCATGGCCTTGGCAGCGTGGTCCAGCGGCGCCGCGTCCTCGGTACCCGGCTTGACCAGGGTCAGGAAGTTCTCGGCGCGGGTCACGGTGCTGGTCAACTCCCGGGCCGAGAGGAACATCACGCTCTCGAATTCCTCTTCGAGCCGCAGAATCCGGTAACGCTGATCCTGAAGTTGCTGCGTCTGAGTCTGGTTGACGTCGAGAAGGGTTCGGTGGGCGGCCTTGAACGCCGTCACGTCGGTCAACGTGAGGTGGCAGGTGGCCGGCTTGCCTTCCCGCTGCTGTGACACAGCTTCCACCGCCAGGTCAAGGACCTGCCCATCCGGGAGCCGCACCTGAATCTCACCGGTCTGCGCCCCCCGGTCTCCAAGGGCTCGTCCTAACAGGGCCGTGAACGTGGGCCGGGAGGCCGCAGCGATCAACGGCAACAATGGACGCCCCGTGAGCCCCTGAGGGCCAGACGCGAGCAGGGCGGCTCCCCGGGCATTGACATCTATCACACGTCCCTGGGCGGAGACCAGAAGGGCGGCCTGGGGGGCACCATGAAACAGGGCCTTGGCCTGCACAACAGCCGCCTGGAGATGCTGGACCTGAGCTTCCAGCGTTTGCAGTCGGGCTTGGGCCGACGAGGGAGTGTCGGTGGGCTGGGAGGGAGGCTGGTGGGTCATCTGAGTTCACCGGGCAGAGGAGGGAAGTGTCCCCGCTGTGACACGGGGTGCGGAGGAGCCACAGCGGCCGAAGATTAGAACTGGAGCTTACCGCTCCTTATCGTCTCGGATGTGGAAGCTGGGTCAGTTCGGCGCGGCCTATGCGTATGCCGGGAACCCCAGCAGACCGAACAGATGTTCCTGCTCTTGGGTCATCCGGTGGTCGCTTGAGCCACCTGGGACACCCGCCGCAGCACACCGAGCCTCCCTTGAAGAAAGTCCGCCGGCTCAGGGCCGGTCAAGCCGTGGCAACGTAAGGAAACGGGGGAGTGGCGAGGGCATCCGCAGGTTCTATCCCTCCTTCAATGTTCCCATCACGTCCCGGCCGACCTCGCGGAGAAAGGCGGAAATCACCTTCCGCTCTGCTGGATCGAACCCATTGAGGCAGGCCGAGAGCAGGCCGAGAACCGCGGCCAGCCTGAGCGTGTCCGTACTCTCGCCTTTGAGGGACTGCACCATGACACTGCGTCGGGCAGTTGAGTGGGAAGCCCGTTTCACAAAGCCCCGCTTGACCAGACGAGCGATCAGGGCCGTGGTCGCGCCCAAGCCCATCTGAACCCGGTCCACTCCCCCACATGGCATGCTCGGGGGGTGACCCGCACCTCCGCCCTGACCCCGCACCTGCGCGAACTCGCGCGGCTGCGCCGTGTCCGCGACCGGATCGACCGCGAGTACGCCCAACCCCTGAATGTCGAGACCCTCGCACGCGGCGCCAACATGTCGGCGGGGCACCTCAGCCGCCAGTTCCGTCTCGCTTACGGAGAATCGCCCTACAGCTATCTCATGACGCGGCGTATCGAGCGCGCCATGGCGCTGCTGCGCCGAGGCGACCTGAACGTCACCCAGGTCTGCTTTGAGGTCGGGTGCACCTCTCTCGGGACCTTCAGCACCCGCTTCACCGAACTGGTTGGGATGTCTCTCAGCGCCTATCTCCGCCAGGCCAGACAAACAGTAGTCGCCATGCCCCCCTGTGTGGCGAAACAGGTCACCCGACCGGTCAGAAATCGAGAAGCGTCAGAGCCGGGAGCGCGCCTAGAGTGAATGCCATGGACCTGCTCATCCACCAGACCTTCCTCCCTCATACCGGTCCCGCAGCCGCACTGGCCTTCTACCGTGACCTGCTCGGTTTCGAGGTGCTCGACGACGTCGGGTACAACGGGATGCACTGGCTGACAGTCAGGCCCCCCGGCCAGGCAGGTCCGTCCATCGTCCTGTACCCACCAGAGGCCACCCCCGGGATCACGGATGATGAGCGCCGCAGCATCGCGGAGATGATGGCCAAGGGGTCATACGCCACACTCATCCTGACCACGGTGGACCTCGACGGCACATTTGGACTTCTTCAGGGCCACGACATCGAGATCGTCCAGGAACCGGCGGCGCAGCCCTATGGGATTCGTGACTGCGCGGTCAGGGACCCGGCGGGAAATCTCCTGCGGATTCAGGAGCGGCGCTGAGCACCATGGAGAAAACTGATGAAAGCCCCCAGAGCCCCAGCCTGCTCCGGACGCCGACATATAAGTTCAGCCCTGCATAGGAGGAACAATAGATGACCGTGAAGCCCCCCAGCAAGCTGGCACAACCGTCCAGAAGTACAGCCAGAACAACGGAGCCGCAGGGATTCACAGCGGAGGAACGAGCGGCGATGAAGGCCCGTACCCAGGAGCTCAAGGCAGAGGCGCGCCTGGGCAGGAACCGGGCGGAGGGGGAACGCGCGGTTCTTGCTGCCCTCGCCCTGATGCCGGAACCAGACCGCACTCTGGGTGAGCAGTTCCACGCGCTCGTCGGTGCGGCGGCGCCGGAGCTCCTGCCGAGAACCTGGTATGGCATGCCCGCCTATGCCAGGGAAGGTCAGGTGGTCTGCTTTTTCCAGAGTGCGTCTAAATTCAAGACGCGGTATACGACGATCGGCTTCAGTGACGCGGCAAATCTCGACGAGGGCACCTTGTGGCCAACGACCTTCGCCCTGACGACGTGGACCCCCGAAGGAGAGGCGAAGATCGACGCGCTCGTGAGGAGAGCCGTGAGCGAGGGGCTGCCCAGTCAGTCGAAAAGGGACTGAGCCGGAGAGATCAGGTGTGAATGGTCCACCGCGAGGCGTCCCCGAAACACAGATCGGCATTAATGGCGGCGGCAGCCCGCGCGCCACTGGCCGCCGCCAGAACAACCTGCTGCTCGCCGATCATGTCGCCCGCAGCATATACGCCAGGAACGCTGGTTAGCCCCGTCTCGGGAGTGACAGCCAGCAGCACGCCGGCCAGTGGGCCACGGTCGATGCGGGCACAGCCGAGTTGCTCAGGGAGGGCGGAGCGCTGTGCCTGCCCAGGGGTCACGAACAGGGTGTCACGGCCGAGCCGGGTACCGTCCTCGAAAGTGACATTTCGTCCGTCCCACTGGGCGACGAGACGTTCATCAATGCGGACGCCCAGGTCATCGAGGTTCGATTGTTGCTGAGCTGTGAGATGGGCAGGGCCGTGGGTGAGCAGGACCAGGTGGGGCGTCCATTGCCGCAGCAGGACGCCGCGGTGGTAGGCCATATCGCCGCCGCCGGGAATCAGGTCGGCGAGGTCCTGATCGCGAACTTCCCAGCCATGGCAGTAGGGACAGTGGTGGACGGTCGTGCCCCAGCCCTCCTGCAGGCCGGGAATGTCGGGAAGGAGATCGGTGACGCCTGTAGCCAGCAATAGGCGGCGAGCGTGGACGGTGTTGCCGCCCTCCAGCGTGACGGCGAAGCCCTCCTGAGCAGGAACGACTCCTTCGGCAAGGCGGGCGAGGCGGGTCACAGGGTAGGGGGCAAGTTGTTCGCGGGCGAGGCGGGTGAGTTCGAGAGGTGGGGTGCCGTCGCGGGTGAGGAGGCCGTGGGAGGCCTGAGCTGGGGCATTGCGGGGTGGACCCGAGTCGAGAAGTAGAGTGGAGCGCCGGGCACGGCCGAGAACGAGAGCGGCGTTCAGTCCAGCGCTCCCGGCACCAACTATGACCACATCGAAGGAAGCATCTTTTGATATCACGTTATCAATAGATAGGATTTTTGCATGTTGGTCAACCCTGGAATGCACAATCCATAAGGGGCTGTAGAGGGGATGGGGTGGGACTCAGAGAAGAGAGGCTCGCCGACCACCAAGTCGCCCTCATGATCATTGTTTATCACTCTGTCCGGGCAGTACCAGGAGAGACAAGCGTGCGTACAGCCCGCCGGTCACACTCGGACGCTTCAAGCTGCCTTCTATTACGCAACGGTCCACCCTGGCACAGGAACAGCTTGAGCCCGGGTAGCCGGGCCCATCCCTGCCTACCTGCCTGTTCCCCTCTGGCCTCCTCACTGCCAAAACGTCCCGCCTCAGTGGTGGACATCCGAGACGAAGAAGGCACTCTGGTCCTTTCCCACGGCGTACCCCCACCGCACGTCGAACCAGATTTCCCGCGCTCCCCTGCACGTCTTCAGCTCCAGACCGACCGTGTGCATGCCTACGCGCTGCCCGAACTGAGGCTGGCCGTTCTGGACTGCCCGGGAGCCGTACCGCGTCTGACCGTAAACATCCAGAATCGTCGTGGTCTGAAGAGGGTCGAGCGCGACGTTCAGATCGTCACGCAGTTCCTGCGGACCGGCGGGTGTGCCCCAGTGCCAGGTCAGACTGCGCAGGGTCACGGGTCGTCCACCGACGTTCTCCATCCAGAGGTGGTCCACAGGCCGCGCCCGGTAGTGGTAGAGCTCGGGAGGGAGTTCACGGGCATGCAGGAGATAGTTAGGATGCTCGAGCAAGGTATGAATGGTGGTCTCGCAGCTCGGCATGGGACCCGCTATATCAGGTGGTCTGTAACGGGTGCGTTATCGCCGGCCTGGCCCTGTTCCGCCTGGAGGTGCCCCTCATCCCCAGGCCCAGGAGGACGCCCCAGCAGGCCTCCATCGACAACAAGAAATTCGATGCCCAGCAACGCGCTTCCTTTCCCCCTTCATGGGTGTCGGCCTCGCACCCAACGTCAAGCGAGGCTACGCGCACGACCCTCCCTACGGGCTGCGGCGCCAGCAGAAGTGGTCCCACTGTCTCAGGACCTACACCGAGCGGTACCGCGTGCTTGGCGAGGCCCTGAGGTGGCAGGTGCAAGCCGGCAGATTCAACTGCCGCTCAATACCGGACCGGCCAAGCGACTTGGTCGCCCTCCAGGTAGCCGCTCGCCTCGAGGCTGGTCAAGCCTATACGCACGTCCAGTCCATGTTCAGGCAAGGCCTCGCAACTTCATGGTCAACCAGAAACGCCTCTACCTTCTGAGCAGGAAGACCTCTACCCTGACCCAGCCCCGAGGAGCCACCTGGAGGCCTGTTTCCCTACGGTGGCTGTTGCTCAGGTGAGGCACCCACCCCCCACCCCCCCAGATGCGGTTACCAACACTTCCTCGTGCAGCGTCAGGTTCATGGGCAGCCAGATCGAACATGCTTTCCGCAGCCTTGTAGACGTCGTACTGACCTCACAGCCCACATCGGCTTCTGAACAACAGGGCAAATTTAGTTCCTCTGACGAAAAGTAATATTTTTGGTATTCCAGTCTTTCAAAGATGAGGTCTAAACAATAACTTTTTCGGCTACAGCGCCGCGTTCCCTTCCGTCTCTTACCGCCGGCCATCTTCCTTTGGTCTGCCTTTCCTGAGGTGCAGCATGTCTAGCGCAAAAACCGTACTTCGGCATTCGTTGTTCGTCCTCATCGGTTTGTCGAGCTTCGCCCAGGCCGCGACCCTCAAGATCGCGAGTGTCAGTCCGCTCTCAGGCGACTTGAGTCCCATCGGCACCGAACTACGCCGCGGGGTCGAACTCGCTGTCGAAGCGCGCGCCCGCGCCTTCAAATCCCAGGGCTACGATCTGCTTCTCGTTCCCTTCGACGATCAGGCGTCGGCCAGCCGTGCGGGCGGCATCGCGCGTGACATCGTGGCTGATCCGGCCATCGTCGGCGTCGTGGGTGCTGTGAATTCCAGTGTATCCAACGTGATCGCTCAGGTCTTCGAGGGGGCTCAGCTCGCGGCTGTCTCTCCGTCGAGTACCGACGACACGCTGACGACTCACGGCTGGAAGTCCTTCAGTCGTCTCGTCGCCCCTGACCGGGCCCAGGCCATCGCGGCCGCGACGTACCTTCAGGAAGAAGCCAACGCGAAAAACGTCTACATCGTCTCCGACAATACGGCTTACGGCAATGGCCTCTCGACGAGTGTTCAGGATCAGCTGAGACGGCGCAACATCACCGTCAGCGGCTACGTCGGCATCTCGGACGCTGCCGCGCTGGCAGGCGCCGTCAAGCGGATCGTCGACAGCCAGCCCGACACCGTGTACTTCGGCGGTAGTGACGACACGGGCGCAGAACTCGTCCGGGCTCTGCGCACAGCAGGGGTCACCGCTCTGTTCATCGGGGGAAACGGTCTGGATGCGCCGAGTTTCGCCAAGCGCGCCGGGAGTGCTGCCGCCGGCGTCGTCTACTCGACCGTCTATGGTCCGGTCAGCGCCTATTCCGGTTCCGAAGTGTTCGAGAAGCAGTACACGGCCCGGTACAAGTCGGCTCCGACCGGCCGCGCCCTGATGGCCTATGACGCAGCGAACGTTCTGCTGAGTGCGATCAATACGACTCTGAAGTCTCCAGCGGTTCTCCCAACCCGCGCGGACGTGAGCGGCGCAGTACGCAAGGTCAAGTTCGAGGCCTGTGTCAACAAGAGTGCGCTGTTATGTGAAAGCATTTCGGGGCCGGTGGCATTCGACCCGCGCGGGGAACGGATGAGAACCCGCGTGATGTTGATGCGTCTGGGCAGTGATGCCAAAGCCAACATTCTGAGTACCAAGACCGTCGCTGCCGAAAGTCTGAGATAGGAAGCCGACCAGGACACGTCAGCTGTAGGATTTGCTCAGAAGCTGTAGCCTACGCTCTCCAACTATATGGAGCACTATGTCCTATTATAACTGAGCGCTCCGAACTTGAGTACAGAAACAATCCCTCAACAGGCTCACTCTGAATATGAATACCGTACAGAGTAAGCCGTGTGGCAAATAATCATCCGGGCAGAAGTCTATAGTTACGGAGGAATGTTTCAGATACACTCCTCCGCAACACATCAAATACCCGGGAGGTCAGATGAGATTCTCGGTATCAATGCGCAATTCAGCCAGTGCCGATCAGCAGACTGGAAATCTTTCTACAGTGATTGGAGTGGAATTATTATCCATAGAAAATCAGGATTACAGCCGTTATAGGAATGCAAGGTGGCACTCGAAGAAAGGCTGGCTTCTCCCCAGCTCGCTCAGCTCTGGGTAGAGCCGGCCATCACAAGGGGCTTACCTTCTCTATCCACAAGTACGGTCAGGCCATCACCTGTACCGCCCCACTTTGTAGAGGTGACAGACCCCTGTTTCGCGGTCGCAGATCACCTCAACCACCTTGCCGAAAGTCTTTTCCTCATGGACCGTCTCAAAGCGTTTCTCCCTCACCATATAAGTCTTCTATCCAGAAATACATGTAGCAGAGTTTAAGAGGCATGAAAAACTAGTTCATGGAGCACTGCTGATCATCCTTGAGGCTTTGCAACGGCTTCGACAAAACGATTGGTTTTCACTACTGAGTAATTGAGCGTACAGCGATAGAGCCGGCCTCTAGACATCAGGTTACCCCTAGTCGATGAACTACCGGTATTTACTTGTACTCTGATCCGGAGCGGTGGGCGCAGCTGGCCGAGTATTCGATCTGCGGCGGGGTTCGGGGCATAGACCTGAGGGGTGCCGGCACGGCTCAACCAGTAAGTCTCAATCAGACCACCAGCTCGTTCTGAATAGAACGAGTCTGCACTTTTCCGCGCGGCGCCGACCCCGTCTCAATCCGACAATGTGATGGGAGGGGCTGGCCAGACTGGCTTCCCGTCATGTCAGTGGGCGCCACGAGGCATAGCCCCTTCTTCACCTGCATCATGAATACCACCCAGAACCTCCGTCCAGAAGGCAAGGTTGGCCTGTTCGTAAAGAAACCCCATGCGCAGCGTTCGCAGGGACGCAGGGACCAGCGCGTCACCGCTCATATCAGCCTGAATCTGTTCGTACTCCCGCATCCGCTCGCGGTGCACTGCCAGTTGCTCCTGGGCCAGCGAACGTAGCGCCGCTTCCGGCTCATCCGCGATGAAAAACAGTTTGAGCAACCCCAGGTCACGAAGTTCCGGCATACCTGCAGGCGCCCGCAGCCAGTCCCGGAGCGCCGCGCGGCCCGGGCCGGTCAGGTCGAAAAATCGCCTGCGCCGTCCCCCTGACTCCTGTTCCTCGCGCAACAAACCCAACCCCACGAGGCGCTGCGGCTCGGCGTAGAGCTGAGAGCGGGGGAAGTGCCAGAAATAACCGACCGACTCGTCGGCGCAGCGCTTGAGGTCATACGAGGTGCTGGGGCCACGCTGGGCGATGAGCCCCAGCACGATGTAGGACGAGGGGCTCAGGCTTGTGTCGCTCACCTTCTCAGTGTACTCTTGGTCCAGACCATCTAATTTGGACTGTCCAATATAGACTATTGGAGTCTGATGGGGGCCTTCAGGAGGACCTATGTCACAGCACACCGCACCCCCCACCCCCCGCCGCCTGACCGCCGAACTGGACGGGGGCTTCGTCGTTTTCCTGATCGGGATGCGTATCAACCAGCCCTGGAAGGTATGGGTCTGGCTGCCCGTGGCCCTGGCCATGCCGAAGATGCTGCGCGAGTTGGCCCAGCAACCGGAACTGGGCCTGCTGGCCACACAGATGCAGGGCGGGACGCTGGTGCAGTACTGGCGTGACGTGGACAGTCTCAACGCCTACGCCCGCAGCCGGGACCAGGTGCACCTGCCCGAGTGGGGCGCCTTCAACCGTCGGGCACGGCAGGCCCAGGGGGCGGTTGGGATCTGGCACGAAACCTATGTGGTCGGACCGGGGCAATATGAAACGGTGTATGTGGATATGCCGGCCTACGGTCTGGGCCGCGCCGGACGGTTGGTGGAGGCCAGAGGGCACCGTCAGACGGCTCAGGGCCGCTTGACAGGCCATCCTGTAACTCCGGGTCAGGCTGGCGCGGCGCAGCCTGACCCGAGCTGAGCAACTTCTGGCCTCAGACACGGCAACCGCGCCAGATAGGCCACAGGCTGCGCCTCCTTAAGCTGCCCACACTGTACCCACACCTGCGTTGGTCTGAGGATTACCACTCACTTGACCCTCCCCATAGGGGAGCTGTTTGCAAAGGAATCACGGCGATCCTCCCCCGTCAGTCCTCCGGCTGGGCCTGCCAGGGATCGAGCAGGGTCACGCCAGTCCCCTGAAAGTCACTGACGTTCCGCGTCACCAGCGTCAACCCATGGATCAGCGCAGTCGCGGCCAGCAAGCCGTCCCGTTCAGGTTGCGTCTCAGGCACGTTCAGCGCAGCACATTGGCGCGCGATAGCCACCGTCACCGGCAACAGGCGACCGGCAAAGGCAGGGAGCACCTGACCTTCGACCCATCCCCGCAACGCGTGGCCCCGCTCTGCATCCCGGCGCTCCTGAAGCAGGAGGCCGAGTTCCAATTCCTGAACCGTGATGACCGAGAGATACAGTTCGGTCGTCAGAACCCGCTGTGCCCACTGGGCGACGTGTTTATCGGCCCGTCCAGCCTTCACCTTGCGTAACTCGGAAACGGTGTCCGTATCGAGGAGGTACATTCAGTCGAACTCCGCGGCCTGCGCCAGACCCTGAGCCCTGGGAAATTCCACGTCCAGGTCGCCTCCGAAATGGAGAAGATCGACGATGGACATCTGGCCGCCCAACAGCGCCTCATACGCCTCGATACTCAGCAGCACATGGCGCGGCCGGCCCCGCTCCGTAATGAAGACCGGCTCCTCGAGGGCTGCCTGACGGGCCCTGCTGACCTGCTGATTGAACTCCCGTGCACTGATCGTCGTCATCGTCGGCTCCTTTGTAGTGACAAGACTACAAAAGAAATCCATGCAAGAGCCTGGACTCTCCGCAAGTACGGCCACCAGCAGCGCTGAGGGTCGAGGCGGTTCATCAGGACGCTGCATTTTGCTGGCCCTGTGTCCTCTGGAAAAACAAGGCGGGACCTGGCCGGGCTGGCACTGAGGTCCTCACCTCACCCCTCCGAACCACTGCCGTTTGGCCATCAGTCTTACGTCCACGAAGTTGCCCCCGAGCACAGCCTCGACCTGCAGCTAGCTATCCATGACTGGAGCCAGTTCTCACGACTCGGCACGGAGGCGCCGGTAGAGCTTGAGAGGGCGCCCGGTAGGGCGGTACTCGATATCCATCTCTATGAGGTGAACGGTCGCCAGATATTCCAGGTAGCGCCACGCCGTGATCCGGCTCACGCCGATCCGTTGACCGACCAGTTCCGCGCTCAGAGCTTCGTCGGTGCGGTTCAGCGTCTCCCGGACCTTCTGCAGGGTCGCGGCGTCAATGCCCTTGGGCAGGTGGGCCACGGGGTCGTGGCGCAGCAGACGGTCGACTCCTTGCTGGGTCAGGTGGGCCAGCGACTGGGGGCGCCGGCGCTCCTGGTGGCGCTGCAACGCGGTCTGAAGTCGGGCGCGGTGAAACGGCTTGATCAGAAAATCGAGTACGCCGCTGAGGACCGCGTGCTGGACGGTCGGCAGATCGTTGGCCGCCGTGATCATGATCACGTCCGGCGCAGCGGAGGTGCGGGGCAGGCCCTGGATCCAGTCCAGGCCACTGCCGTCGGGCAGATAGATGTCGACGAGGAGCAGATCGGGCGACAGGTCGGCCAGATCACGCTGCGCCTGGGCGAGGGTGCCGACCGCACTGACCACCTGGAAGCCCGGCGTCTCCTCAATCAGGGCGCGGTGAACGGTCCGGACGAGGTCGTCGTCCTCGACAATCAGGACCCGGCTGAGAAACTCCGGCGACATCACCAGGTGCCCCGCGAAGGCCGGGGAATACTCACGATGAAGACCGTCTCCCCCTCCATGCGCCGGTATTCGAGCTGACCCTGTAGACCGAAGAGCTGTTGCCGGATCAGGGTCAGTCCCTGGCCGTGTCCGGGCCCCTTGGTCGTGAATCCGGCGGTCTGCCAGCGCTCCAGCTCAGCCGGGGTCAGGCCGGGGCCGGTGTCGCGCACTTCGAGTTGCAGGCCTTCGTGATCCTCTCCGAGGAGGACGGAGACGACCGGCTCCGGCCGGCCCTGCACGGCGTCGAAGGCGTTCTCGATCAGGTTGCCCAGTGCGAGCACGAGGGCGTCGATCACCGGCTCCGGCCAGGTATCTTCCAGACCACAGGCCTCGTCCAGTCGCAGCTCGGTCCCCAGTTCGCGGGCCCGGGCGAACTTGCCGACGAGCAGGGCGGCCAGGCGCGGAGGCGCAATGCTGCGGACCCGGTCGCTGATCTCCTGCGCCTCGCCGGATTCGCGCTGAACGATCTGCAGGGCCAGTTCCGCACGGCCGATCTGGATGAGGCCCGCGATGGTGTGCAGCCGGTTGGTAAATTCGTGTGTCTGGGACCGCAGCAGATTCACGTACTGCCGGGTCTGGGTCAACTCCTCGGCCAGCCGCATGGCCTCCTCGCGGCGGCGGAACAGGATCAGGTGTTGCTGACTGGGCAGCACCGACCGCGTGACGAGCATGGAGTGCCCGGCCAGGGTCAGAGGACGGCTGACCAGCGTCTGGTCCGCTGCAGCCCGCAGCAGGGCGTGCAGTTCCGGCCAGAGGGCGGGCAGAGCGGGCAGGGCCGCCACCTCGTGGACCCGCAGCAGGTCCAGCGCCCGCTGGTTCGCCAGCGTAACCTGCTGCCCCGAAAGCACCAGGACCCCGTCCTCCAGGGCCGTGAGAACCGCGTGGTGCTGCGAGACCAGACCGGAAATCTGGTCGGGCTCCAGGTCGAACAGGTCGCGCCGGAGCCGGCGGCTCACGATCAGGCTGCTCAGGAGCGCGAACAGCAGGCTGAAGCCGTACCACGGCAGCAGGGCGCGCATGACCCCCTGCACGCTGGCCTGTACGGTGGGCAGGCGAAATCCGGTGGAGACCACACCGATGATGGTCTGGCCCGGACCCATGACCTCCGCCTTGCCCCAGATGAAGTCCTTGAGCTGCCGGGTGCCGACCTCGACCGGATCGCCACCGCCGAGCACGTCGTCCGTACTTGAGGAGACACTGATCTTCTGGGCCAGGTCGGCGGGAAAGGGATGGGCATAGCGCATCCCCAGCCTTCCTCCCACCACCAGGAAATCCGCGCCGATGTCCCGGCTGATGGCCTGCAACAACGGATCGATCTGCAACGGAATCTCGGGCCGCGTGAAATAGGTCTGGACGGTGGGCATGGTGGCGACCGTCCGCGAGAGCATCAGGGCGCGGTCGCCGTACTCCTGACGGGTACGGCCGGTCAGGGACGTGTACTGCACGGCGCCCAGAACCAGGGTCAGGAAGGTGAAGATCAGCACCTGGGTCCAGAAGAACCGCTGCCACATGCGCCAGCGCCGCCACCGCGCCGGCGGAATCACCGCGCGCGCCAGCTGAACAGCCTGCTGCGGCTGGAACGTCGGGCTAGAAGCGCGCATTGTAGGCCTGAAGAATCTGATCGGCGCGGACCTTGGCGGCATCGAGCGTCTTGTGGACCTCCGCCCCCGCCAGAACACGGTCGATGCAGGCCGCCATCACCGCCCGGACCTCGTAGAAGCTGCCGAACAGGGCGCCCTGCGTGGCCAGCGTGGGCTGGGTGTCGCGCAGTTGCCGGAACGCGACCGTGTGCGGCTCGCCTGTCCGGAACCAGCCCTGCCGCTTCAGCAGGTCCACGCTGCTCTGGCGCAGGGGATCGTATCCGCTCAGTCTGTGCCAGGCCGCCAGATTCTGCGTACTGCTCAGGAACAGGGCGAAGTCCTGCGCGGCCTGCGCCGTCCGGGTGGGCAGTTCGCGCGGAATCCACAGGCTGCTGCCCCCCACGACGACGCCCACGCGGGCGCTTCCGGACGGCACCGGCATCTTTCCGACCTGGACGGAGAACCCAGCCCTGCGCCCGCCTTCCATGACCTGTCCGATGCGGGAGGAGGAGGTCAGCAAAAAAGCAGTCTTTCCCTTCAGGAACAGCTCGACGGCGCCCGCATTGTCCTCGTGAACGCCGGTCTGGACGTAGTACCCCCTGTCGTTCATGCGCTTGAGCCAGCTCAGGGGCCGCTCAATGGCCGCGCTGTTCAGGAAGGTCTGCGTGGCCCGCCGCTGCCGGCCGTTGCCCCCGTCGACCCACAGAGCGTCCTGCTGCGCGGCCCACTGCTCGAAGTACCAGGCGTCCACCGGAAAGGTGAGGCACCGCGCCGCCGCCCGGACCTTCCCGAGCTGCTCGCAGCTGTGTTCAAGTGCCTCCAGCGTGTCCGGCAGCGGCCGCGCCGCTTTACCTGCGCGCCCCAGCAGGTTCAGGTTGGCGTACAGCACGGGAGACGACGTGTTGAAAGGCAGGCCGTAGACCTGGGTCCCCACGGTGTAGTACCGCGTGACGGCCGGCCAGTAGTCGCCGAGCTGCTGCACGAGCGCCCGGGGGTAGGGCCGGAAGAGCATGCTGTCGATGGCGAGCTGAGTACCCGCCTCCGAGATGAGGACCAGGGCGGGCGCCTTGCCGGTGCGGGCGGCGGTGGCGAGCGCCTGGAAGGTCTCGGGGTAATTGCGGAACGGCACCGGAACGACTACCGTGCCCGGGTGCGTCCGGGCGAATTCGGCCGCCCGTTGCTGCATCCACTCGCGGCGGGGGGCGTCCGTGAACACGTGCCAGAACTCCACGCGCACCGGCGCAGGAGCGGCGCCGGCCTGTCCCGCGCCGCACAGCAGGGCGAGGAACAGGACAAGGCGTGTCATCTGTCCGGAGAACGGAAGCAGTGACCGCGCAGACCTGCTGAAACAACCGATTTTCACGACTGTGTTCAGTCTAGACGCGGCCGCCAGATTTCACAGGGGCCGCGTCTGAACTCAATGAACCAAAGCTTGAGTCGCGGCCGGGTGGTCTGCACACTCGTGGAGCAGCACAATTCGTCTCTTTGCCGCCGGGCCGTCCGCAGGGACCGTCCATGCCTGTGGCGGCGTCACGCGCCGTGGGGACCGTGCCCCCCACTGCTCTTCTGGAGGATGTCATGAACCGAACGTTCAGTCTGGCCCTGTTGCTCTCGATGACCACCGCTTCTGCCCAGAGCAGTCTCACTTTCGTCTGCGGCGCCCAGGCCGACTGGTGTCAGGCGGTCGCCAACGCCTACAAGAAGGAGACGGGCGGCGAGGCCAAATTCCTGCGCCTGTCGGCCGGCGAATCGCTCGCGCGGCTCCGGGCGGAAAAGGCCAACCCCAGCTTCGACGTGCTGTTCGGCGGCACGGGCGACGTGCACGAGGCGGGGACCAGGGAAAAACTCCTGACGTACTACAAGCCCAAAGCCTGGAACGACCTGTACCCTTCCCTTCGCCAGCAGGTCAAGAACGCCTACGTTCCCCTCTATACCGGCGCCCTGGGCTTCGCGGTGAACGACACGGTACTCAAGCGCCGCAACCTGCCGGTGCCCGCCGACTGGACCGACCTGGGCGATCCCCGGTACAAGGGCCTGGTCGCCATGCCCAACCCCAACACCTCGGGCACCGCCTACACCATGATCACCACCCTCATCCAGATCTACGGCGAAAAAGCGGCCTTCGATCTGCTGAAAAAGATCCACAACAACGTCCCGCGCAACGGCTACACCCGGCCGGGCAGCGGCGCGGCGTTCCTGGCCGCGCGCGGTGAGGTAGCCATAGGGGTCACGTTCATGCACGACGCCGTGGCCCAGAACGTGCGCGGATTTCCGGTACGCGCCGTCGCTCCAAAATCGGGAACCGGCACCGAGATCGGCGGCGTGAGCCTCGTGACGGGCGCGCCCAACGCCGAGGCGGCCAAGCAGTTCATCGACTTCGTGCTGAAGCCGGAGACGCAGAAGCTCGCGGCGACGGTCGAGTCCTTCCAGATCCAGTCGAACAGCAAGACGCCGGTCGCCGCCGCCGCGCCCAACCTGAGCAAGATCAAGCTCATCGACTACGACTTTGCCAAGTGGGGTGACACCGCGACCCGCGCTCGCCTGATCTCCACATGGACCAAGGAGGTGTTCCCATTACCACGGCGGTAGGTCCGTCCCTGAACCCGGCGCGCGGGGTGGGCGGCGTCCAGTGGGGGCAACTGCTCTGGCCCCTGCTGGGGCTGCTGGCCTTCGTCTTCCTGCCCTGGCTGCGGCCCAGCCGGGCATTCCTGGCGGGCGGCGACAGCGCGCTCCAGACCCTGGGCGCGTCGCCCGTGCTCTGGATTCCGCTCCTGACCCTGGCGGGCACGCTGGCACTCAGCTTCCTGCCCAGGCGGGCGCGGGCGTGGCCCACCCTCGCGCTCGGCCTGGTCGGCTTCGTGGTCACGGCCTTCTTTATCGTCTCGGTCAACAAGCCCGCCGACCTGGGGGCCGTGCTGACCTCGCTGGCCCTGCTGTCCATCACGGGCATGGCGCTGTCGGATACAGGGGTCATCAAGGCGGACCGCTTCATCGCCAGCGCCACGCTCTGGGTGGGCCTGTTTCTCATCCTGTTCGTGATGTTCCCGCTCTTCAAGGTGTTGCGCAACGCGTTCGGTGAGTCGGGCTTCAGCCTTGAGGCCTTCCGCAGCGTCCTGAGTTCGCCGGCTTTCTTCGTGCTGGAAAACACCACAACCCCCCGCAGCGAGACCCTGCTCGTACAGGTCCTGACGGGCATCGGCGGCGTGGCCGGGCTGGCCTGGTCGCTCTGGAAACGCTACGCCCTGTGGCCCCTGCTGCGCACCACCGTGCTGGCGGCGCTCGGTACCGCCGTGTGCGCGGCCGTCCTGTTCGGCTTCGGGGCGCTGCGTAACAGCCTGCTCCTGTCAGTCAGCGTGGCCACGGCCTCAACCGCCCTGGCCTTCGCGTTCGCGCTCCTGGGTACCCGCAGCACCGCTGCGTTTGGCCCCTACCTGTTCCTGCCGCTGGGGCTGGCCGGGTACGCTACAGGATCACTGCTGTCCAGCACGCCTGAAACCCAGGGATTCGGCCTGTTGTTCAAGGGCCTGGGGGTCCTGGCAGGCCTGGGGCTGGCGTGGTGGATGACCCGCAGACGGACCACGGCTGCCCGGCTCCTGAACGTCTTTTCCCTGCTGCCGATCATCACGCCGCCCTTCGTGATCGGATTTTCGCTCATCTTCCTGCTGGGCCGCCAGGGCCTGATCACCAAGGGCCTGTTCGGTCTCGACACCGACGCCCTGCTGGGGCCGCTCGGCGTGGGCATCGCCCAGACACTCGCCTATACGCCTATCGCCTATCTGGTCCTGGTCGGGGTCGTTCGGAGCCTGAACGGCACGTTGGAAGAAGCAGCCGTGACCCTCGGCGCGAGCCGCGGGCAGGTCCTGCGCACCGTGATCTGGCCGCTGGTCCGCCCCGGCCTCGCCAACGCCTTTTTGCTCACCGTCATCGAGAGCCTCGCCGACTTCGGCAATCCCTTCGTGATGGGCGGCTCGTTTCTGTCCACCGAGGTGTACTTCGCGGTGGAATTCAACCCCAGCGAGGCTTCGGTGTACGGCACGGTCCTGCTGGCCCTGAGCATCACGGCGTTCCTCGTGCAGCAGGCCTGGCTGGGCCGCACCAACTTCACAACGGTGACCGGTAAGCCGCTCCAGAGCACCCTCACCCCGCTGCCCCCGGTGCTCGAACGCGCCCTGCTGCTCGTGTTCATGGTCTGGGTGCTGTTCGTCGGCGCGGTCTACGGCAGCATGCTGTTCGGCGCGCTCGTCAAACTCTGGGGCTTCAACAACACGTTCACGCTGGAGCACCTGCGCAACCTCTCGACCGGCTCGATGGACGTGTTCCTCAACACCCTCAAGATCGCCTTCATCAGCGCAGTTCCCGTCCTGATGCTCAGTGTCGTGATCGCCTTCCTGATCACCCGGCAGAAATTCTTTGGGCGCGGCTTTATCGAACTCGGCTCGCTGCTGTCGTTCGCGGTACCGGGCACCGTCATCGGTATCGGTTACGTTCTGGCGCTCAACAGCGGGTTCGGGTACATGACCAGCACCATGCTGATCCTGGTGATCGCATTCGTGTTCCGCAACATGCCTGTCGGGATTCGCAGCGCGGTCGCCAACCTGCGCCAGATCGACCCCTCGCTGGAGGAGGCGAGCACCACCCTGCGCGCCAGCAGCGTCACGACCCTCTGGCGGGTGGTCATGCCCCTGATCCGCCCGGCGCTGATCTCGGCCGTAGTGTTCGCGTTCGTCCGCTCGATGACGGCCATCTCGCAGATCATCTTCCTGATCTCGCCGGACCACAAGGTCGTGACCAGCGAAGTGCTGAGCATGGTGGAACGTGGCCAGCTCGGGGACGCGGCCGCCCTCTCTGCCCTCCTGGTCATCACGCTGGCGGTGGTCATCACCCTGATGAACCTCGCGGTGAACCGGTGGGGCACCAATTCCAGGGGAACCTCATGACGGCAATACTGACTCCGCCCACCCCCCGAATCCAGAACAAGGCGGCGGCGCCCGTCACCCTCCAGGGGGTCACCAAACGCTACGGCAAGAATGTCGTCGTTCAGACCGCGAACCTGGAAATCGAACCCGGCAAGCTCGTGACCCTGCTCGGCCCGTCGGGCTGCGGCAAGACCACCATCCTGCGCATGATCGCGGGCCTGGAAACCGTGAGCGAGGGCAAGCTGTTCATCGACGGCGAGGACGTAACCCACCTGTCGGCCGCGCAGCGCGACGTGACCATGGTCTTCCAGAGCTACGCCCTGTTTCCGCACCTGAGCGTCGGGGAAAACGTCGCCTACGGCCTGCGCATCACCAAGCACCCCGCGCCACTGGCGGCGGCCGAGGACGCCCTGGCCCTGGTGGGCCTGAAGGGCTACGCGCAGCGCGCGCCCAGCCAGCTCTCGGGCGGGCAGCAGCAGCGGGTCGCGCTGGCCCGCGCCCTGGTCATGAAACCCAAGGTGCTGCTCTTCGACGAGCCGCTCTCCAACCTCGACGCCAAGCTCCGGCGCAAGATGCGCAACGAGATCCGCGCCATCCAGCAGGACCTGGGCATCACGGCCGTCTACGTGACCCATGACCAGGCTGAGGCGCTCGCCATCTCCGACGTGGTGGTCGTCATGAGTGCCGGGCACATTGAGCAACTCGGCACCCCCGAGGACCTCTACCGCCGGCCGGCCAACGCCTTCGTCGCCGATTTCGTCGGTGAGGCAAACCTGCTGCGCGGGTACTACGACGGCCAGACCCTGCGCTTCGAGGGCGTGAGCCTGCCGTTCGTGCAACCCGGCGCTCCCCAGGGCGAGGTACGGGTGCTCGTCCGGCCGGAGTCCATCGCCTTTGCGGCTCAGGGCCTGAGCGGCAGGGTCACGACCGGCGCGTACCTGGGAGCGGTCACCGAGTACACCATCGACACACCCGCCGGAGAGGTGCTCATCGCTCCGCCCTCGGACGCCCAGGTTCTCGCCAACGGAACAGCGGTCCACCTGAGCTTCCGCAACAACGGCCTCTACATTCTCCCTGCCTAAAGGAGTTCTCCATGCGTACTGTTCTCATGACCACTGTCCTGCTGCTTGGCGCAGCCAGCGCCCAGATGACGATCTTCCAGATCCCTGCCCTGCCCCCGGTCAGTGCTCAGCCGGCTGTCTCGACCCCGGCACCCACACCCCCGGCGCCCACGGCAGCTCAGGCACCGATCACTCAGATGCCGGTCGCCAAGGTCGAGCTTCAGGATGTCGAGGTCACTGCTCCCGCCAGCACGGGGACCACGCCCACGGTCGCCAGCGACGATGTCGGAGAGGTGATCGTCCCGGTGCTCGCCACGGACAAGGACGGCAATCCTGTGGCCGGAGTCGAAGTCGGCTGGACGGTCAAAAACATGGGGAAGGCGCCCCTCTACGTCATCTCCAGCGAGTCGGCGGGCGCCAGTCAGAACGTCGCCGCCACCCTTGAGCCGGGGGCCACCGGAACATACACGACCGTGACCGGGCCGGACGGCCTGACCTCACTGCTGCTGAATGCCACCGCCAGTACCGCTGCCCTGATTCAGCCCGTGACTTCTCTCGGTGAAGTCAAGAACCTGCGCAGCGCGGTCCAGAGCGTCGACTGGCTCGGCACCCAGTAGGCGACCGCGAGAAGGGGCCCGGCACGGGCAGGTTGAAAAGTGGGGACGGAGCGCGCCGAACCTGAATGATGTGCCCACGGTATGGCCAGAAGCATCTCCAGTCTTCTCAAACGGAAAGCGCCCCTTTAAAGGGGCGCTTTCGTCTTTCTTTTGCCGGAGCTTGGCTCTTGGTCTCCGTTTTGCGCGTGGTTGAATGCCGGCCATGACTCACTCCATCCCGCCCTCCACGGTCCTTCAGGAACCGCAGCCGGCTTTCTTCCTACCGCGGCTAGGTCGAAGGCAGCGTCGCCGCGCACGCCGCCATCAGCCGCCGCGCCAGCGCCGGATCGGCAGCCAGATGCAGGTGCAGGTAGCTGGCCAGCACGTTGCCGTGCGCGTAACCCTCCAGAACCGGTCGCCCGTCCGTACTGGTCCAGCGGTAGGCGGGGTGCGTGGGCGCGTGGGTGAGGACCGAGTGGTGAAACTCGTGACCGCGCAGCGCCGCGCCGGCGGGGGCCAGCGGTGAATCGGCGAGGACGGACGCGTCGCGGTAACCCAGCGTGACCTTCGGCAGCATCCGCGTGCGGTAGGGCACCACACCGCACATGTCGAACACGGTGCCGGAAGCGTCTTCCAGCGTCTCCGACAGGTACATCAGGCCGCCGCACTCACCTACCACGGGCCGCCCCGACGCGCCAAAGGCGCGGATGGCCGACCTCATGGCCACGTTGGCACTCAGCTCGGCGGCGTGGGCCTCGGGGTAGCCGCCGCCGAGGAGCAGCCCCGCCACGTCCGGCGGCAGCCCCGCGTTCCGCAATGGACTGAAAGGCACGAGATCGGCCCCGGCCAGCCGCAGCTCGTCGAGCGCGTCGGGATAGTAGAAGTGAAAGGCCTCGTCGTGCGCGTAGGCGAGGCGCACGCGGGTAGGTACAGCCTGCACCGTGGGCGGGATGGGCAGGGCCGGGGCCCCGGCGGCGGCCAACAGCGCGTCCAGGTCAAGGGTCAGGGCGGCGCGGCGCGCGTCTTCCTCGGCCCAGCTCGCTTGCTCGGCGCTCAGCAGACCCAGGTGGCGCGAGGGCAGGTGCAGAGTCTGGTCCCGCAGCACATAACCGAAGGTGGGCAGTCCGACCTGCGCCAGCGCGGCGGCGCATAGCTCGGCGTGGCGGGGACTCCCCACGCGGTTGAGAATCACGCCGGCGATGTCCGTTCCGGTCCCGAAATCCCGCAGCCCAGCAGCCACCGCCGCCGCCGTACGGGCCATACCATGCGCGTCGAGCACCAGCACCACCCGCGCGCCCAGCAGCCGGGCGAGGTCAGCGGTAGAGTGTTCGTCACTGAGAGGATCGCGGCCGTCATACAGGCCCATGACGCCCTCGACGATGCTGAGGTCGGCGTGCTGCGCGGCGCGGGCGAACAGCTCCGGCACCCGCGCGCGCGGTAACAGGAAGGTATCGAGATTGCGCGCCTGACGCCCCGCCGCCCGCGTGAGGTGCGTGGGGTCGAGGTAGTCGGGGCCGAGCTTGAAGGGCTGCACCGCCAGCCCACGTTCACGGAAGGCGAGGCACAGCAGCGAGGCGACGGTCGTCTTACCACTGCCCGAATGCGGCGCGGCGATGACCAGTCGGGGCATGGCAGGTGAACCGGAAGAAAGAATCATGCGGGCTCCAGGGTCTGCAACCGGGCGCCCAGCACCCCGGCGAGTTGTGCGGCGCGGCCCAGACGCACCCGGCCGGCCTCGGTATCCACGACCAACGTCGGCAGGCCCCGCAGCCGCTCGGCGGCATGCAGCGCATCCGCCCAGGCGTCGGACCCCGGAGAGAGCGGCACGTTGGCCCGCCCGTCGGTGAGCAGCACGAGTTCGGCGCCGCGCACCCCGGCCAGCAATTCGGCGGTGAGGACCAGCGCGTGGGCCAGCGGCGTGCGCCCCCCGGTCGGCGCGGCGCGCACGGCCGCCTCGGCCTCGGCGGCGTCGGTCGTCCAATTGAGCAGCGTGACAGCTCCAGTCCCCCGGAAGGTCACGAGGGCCACCCGGTCGCGCCCGCCCTGACTGGACAGCGCGTCCAGCAGCGCCCCCTTGAGTGCGCCCATCCGCCCCGAGACGCCTACGCTGCCGCTCGCATCAGCCACGAACAGGACGCGGCGGCCGCCCTCCTCGGTGGGCACAGGCGTGCGGAAGTCGTCGCGGGTGGGCACGGCGGCTCCCCGGCCCAGCGCCGCGCGCAGCGTCGCGGGCACGTCCAGGCGCGTGGCCTGCGGGTCGGGCACGCTGCGGGGAGCCGGAAGGCGGGGTGCACCGGCCTCTCCCCTGCCCGGCGTGAAGGCCTGCAACGCCAGCGGCGCGGCGGGCGCACTCGGCGCGAAGATGTCCTCCGGGGGGGGACCGCCCGCGTCCGGTGGAGGAGGTGTATCCGGCTGCTGTTCGGGCGGAGCCACCGGCGGGGGGAGCGGGGGCTCGGGAGGCGGCGACCCGGACGGTGGGGGCGGCAGTCGGGGATCGCGGCGGTGATTCAGGACCAGGGGGGCCACGCGGCGCAGGTCGGCCTCCGTCGCCTCGGCGCGGCCGTCAAGAGCGGCGCAGGCGCGGGCGGCGCGGTGCAGCACGAGGTCGGCGCGCAGGCTGCGGACGCCGGCCTCGCTGCTCAGGGTGGTGATGGTCTCCAGCAGAGCGTCGGGCAATGTGACCTGCGGCAGCAGGCGGCGCGCCGCCGCGAGTCGGCCGGCCAGCGCGGCCTGCTCGGCGTGCCAGTGAGCCCCGAACGCCGGCGCATCGGCCTCGAAGGCCATACGGCGGCGGATGATCTCGGCGCGCTCGGCGGGGACCTGGGGCGCCGAGACGTCCACGCACAGGCCGAAGCGGTCGAGAAACTGGGGCCGCAGTCCTCCCTCCTCGGGGTTCATGCTGCCGATGAGGGCTAGGCGGGCCGGAGCCTCAGCATTGAGGGAGTCGCGCTGCACCCGCACCACCCCGAGGGCAGCGGCGTCGAGCAGCACGTCGACCAGATGGTCCGGAAGGAGATTGACTTCGTCGATATACAGCAGCCCGCCGTCGGCCTGGGCGAGCAGTCCGGGCCTGAGCCTCACCTCGCCCCGCAGCGCCGCGTCGAGGTCCAGCGTGCCCACCACGCGGTCCTCGGTCGCGCCCAGGGGGAGGTTGACGAAGGGCGCACTCAGGCCGTCCGGCCCCGTCGGTAGCAGCTCGGCCAGCCCGCGCGCCGCCGTACTCTTGGCCGCCCCCCGGTCCCCCCGGATGAGCAGGCCGCCGATGGCCGGAGCCACCCCCAGCAGCGACAGGGCGAAGAGCAGTTCGGGCTGGTGGGCGACGGCGGCCAGGGGGTAGGTCGGAGGGGAACCAGGAGTCATGCATCCTCCCAGCGGACATGCAGCACGTGGACATCGAAAGTCCAGCGGTAGCGCCAGCCTTCGTCCCCGGAAGTCAGGTGGGGGCGCAGAACCTCCAGCGCCTCGGCGTCCGGCAGGGGCAGCCGGGCCTGGGCGAGCAGCGCAGCCGTATCGGGGAAGGTCAGCTCGCGCATCTCGGTGATCTGGAGATGCTCGTGAGGCAGGTCCAGCGCGTGTAGGGCACGGCGCAGGCCCGTGGCCCGCTGCGGCCGGGGCTGCCCGGCCAGCGAGCGGCGCAGGGTGACGTGAGGACTGCCCAGGCCATCGTCCTCCAGCAGAAAGAGATCGCGGCGGGCGAGGCGGCGCAGCCCCATCAGTGCGCCGCGCAGATCGGGCAGGTACGCCAGCGACCACGCGGCAAGCACGGCGTCGTGGGGGGGCAGACCAGGGTCGTGTAGGGCATCCGCGAGTTCCTGGCAGCGCAGCACCAGATGTGCGGGCGGCCCCTTGCTACGTAGCACCGCGAGCATGTCGGGCGAATGGTCCAGCGCCGTGACCTGCCGCACTGCCTCCGCCAGAGGCAGGGTCAGGCGGCCGGTGCCCGCGCCCACGTCCAGTAGAGAAGCCAACCCGGCCAGGCGCTCACGCAGCCACGCCGCCATATTCGGAAGCTCGGGCTGGCCCGCGTCGTACTTCGCGGCCTGGGCGTGCCAGAAGGCCCGGTCACGTTCCGGCTGCCAGCGCCCCGAGCGCACGGCGAGCACCTGCTCGCGCCACTCGTCGAAAATGTCGGCCTGAACCGTCATCCGCCCGCCCGTGCCTGCTCGCCGCGTTCTTCGAGGAGGCCCTCACTCTCGGCCAGGAGGGTTTGCAGCGCCTCCCGGGTATCTGCCCCCGCCTCCCACAGTCCCCGGTCCTGCGCCTCGAGCAGCCGGGTCGCAATGGCGTTCAGGGCCCAGGGATTGCTGGCCTTCAGGAACGCCTGGTTCTCGGGGTCCAGGGCGTAGGCCTGCGCCACGCCCTCGTACATGAAGTCGTGGGCGATCTGCGCGGTGGCGTCGAACCCGAACAGGTAATCCACCGTGGCCGTCTGCTCTAGGCCGCCCTTGTAGCCGTGTCGCCGGATGCCCTCCAGCCACTTGGGATTTACCACCCGCGAGCGATACACCCGGAGGGCCTCCTCGCCCAGGTCGCGCACGCGGGCGCGCTCGGGGTTGGCCGTGTCGCCGAAATAGTGCCGGGGCTGCGTGCCCGAGAGGTGGCGCACCGAGGCGATCATGCCGCCGAAAAACTGCAGGTAGTCGTCACTGTCGAAGAGGTCGTGCTCGCGGTTGTCCTGGTTGTGCAGCACAAGCTGGGTCTGCGACAGCCGGGCACGGAAGTCTTCGCGGGCGTCGGTCCCGGCGTCGGCGGCCGTGTAGGCGTAGCCGCCCCAGTTGACGAACGTCCGCGCGAAATCGCCGTCGCCCTGCCAGTTACCTTCATTGACCAGGTCGAGGATGCCCGCGCCGTAGGTGCCCGTCGCACTCCCGAAGACGCGGTAGGCCGCGCGGGCCTCGGCCTCCTCGGGCGGCGTGTCGGCCAGCCGCCCGGCGAGGTCGGCCAGAAAGTGCTTGCGAGGAAAATTCTGGTCCCCCGGTTCGTCGGCGTGCATGGCCGCCGTGAAGGCCTCGTCGAGCAGCCCGATCAGGTGCGGGAAGGCGTCGCGGAAGAAGCCACTGATGCGCACCGTCACGTCAATGCGCGGGCGGCCCAGTTCGGCCAGTGACACGAGGTCCACACCCTCCAGCCGGCGGCTCTGAGGATGCCAGCGCGGACGCACGCCCAGCAGCGCGAAGATCTCGGCGATATCGTCGCCCTGGGTGCGCATGTTGCTTGTACCCCAAACTGAGATGGCGACGTGTTCGGGGTAGCTGCCAGCTTCCTGAAGGTGGCGGGCCAGGACTTCGTGCGCGAGGTTCTGCCCCACGATCCAGGCCGCCTGCGAGGGCAGGGCGCGCGGGTCCACGGCGTAGAAATTGCGCCCGGTGGGCAGAATATGCGCCTGACCTCGTGAGGGCGCGCCGCTGGGTCCGGCAGGCACGTAGCGCCCCGAGAGCCCGGCGAGCAGATTCGTGATCTCGTCCTCCGTCGCGTGCAGGTCGGGACGCAGGCGGCGGCAGGCGTACTCCAGGGTCTGCGGCAGCGTGCCGTAGCTCTCGCGCACACCCAGCGTCAGGGCCAGCACCTCCGGAATGGCGGCGGGGTCGTAGTCGCGCTCCTGCAGCAGTTGGTAGAGATGCAGCGCGAGGTCGTCGAGCAGTTCCAGCGCGTCGCCGTTGGTCTGCACCGGGCGGCCCGCGAGGGTGTGGAGGTCAGGCGTGGTCATAGGACATCCAGAAGAACCGGCGCGGGGCCAGGGTCGCCGCCGCGCCGTCAGGGGAAGAGAAGCTCAGGCTCTGGCGGGGGCCGCTTTGGCCTCGGGATACGCGAAGTGGTAGGCCAGCGCTACGAACACGGCCCCGCCCACGACGTTGCCCAGCGTGACGACCGCCAGGGTCAGGGCGACGTGCGGGAGGTCCAGCCGGGCCGCACCCGCCACGCCCTCCACCCCGTCCCTGAGCATCAGGCCCAGGGGCAGCAGGTACATGTCGGCCACCGAGTGCTCGAAACCCGCCGCAACGAAGGCGGTCACCGGCAGCAGCACGGCCAGCACCTTGTCGGCCAGGGTCTTGCCCGCAAAGGCCATCCAGACCGCGAGGCACACGAGGACGTTGCACAGCACGGCGCTGAAAAACAGCTGCGGCACGGTCTTCCCGACCTTGCCAGCCGCGACCAGGACCGCCTCGCGCGCCACACCGCCCCCGTCCAGGTTCGGGTGCCCAGAGGCGAGAATCAGGGCGGCCAGCAGCACGCCTCCTACGAGGTTGCCCGCCAGCACGAGGCCCCAGTTGCGCGCGACCTGCCCCCACGTCACCCGGCGCCGCACGGCGGCCAGGACCATCAGGATGTTGCCGGTCAGCAGTTCCGCGCCCGCCACGAGCACCAGGACCAGTCCCACGCAGAAGCCCAGGCCACCCAACGCCTGCTTGAAGGCGAAGTCGATGCCGCCCGCCTCGATGAGGGTATAGAACATGCCCCCCAGGCCGATGAACATGCCGGCCAGCACCGCGAGCACGAAGGTCGGTCCCGCGGCGCGCCCGGCCTTCTCGACTTCCTTGTGGACGACCGCCTGCGTCAGCGCGGCGCCGCTCAGGACGGTCGGATCGGGGGCCGGAGCAGGACTGGACGCAGTAGGGGGGGTCGTCATGCCTCCACCATAGGCCGCTCATCTGTCGGCCTCCTGGAACGCCTCTTCAGCCCTTGCTGAGGCAGTAGGGGGTGCGCCGAGCCGCGCGCCGGGCCGGTCGAGCAATGTTCCGAGCTCTAGACCCAGGACCCCGGCGAGCCCGGCGTGCAGCCCCGGCACGCCGGCGTTGGGCAGGCGGGTCAGGGCGCGCATCATTTCGGGCATCTGTTCGCCCTGCGGCTCCTGCCCCAGCGTGTGCAGCCCGTCCCGGATCTGCGCGGCGCCCAGTTCGCACAGGTAGCCGTCGATGTCCTCGAGCAGGTGCGCCACGTCCGGGCCGTTCATCTCGGTGAGGGTCACCGGCACGCCGTCCTCGGTCTCGGACTCGTCCCACTCGTGGACATGGTCGCCGTGGTCACGCCGCAGCAGCGTGCCGAGGTCGGTCCCTAGGTCGGCCTGCTGCACGAGGTCCCAGATCTGTCCCTGTAAGAGCGGCAGCTTGGAGGGATCGAGCAGTTCGAGCTGGTAATACTCGTCGACCAGCGCAGCGAGTTCGGCCAGCGGGCCGTAGGTGTCGGCGCGGGTCAGGGGCGGCGGCAGATGATCGAGGATGGTCGCGTGGGCGCGGCGTTTGGCCTGCGTGCCCTCACCGGGGTCGTTGATGACGAACGGGTAGAACAGCGGCAGGTCGCCCAGCAGCGAATCGGGGAAGCAGTTCTCGGACAGACCCACGCCCTTGCCGGGCAGCCACTCCAGCGTGCCGTGCTTGCCGACATGCACCAGCGCGTCGGCCCCAAACCCCCCCAGGGCAGTGGGCTCGCGCAGCCAGCGGTACAGCGCCGCGTAGTGGTGCGTGGGCGGCAGGTCGGGCGTGTGGTAGATGGCGTCGGGGTCCATGCCGTAGCCCCGCGGGGGTTGCAGCGCCACGAACACCTTGCCGAAGGTCATCCCTGCCAGGCACAGCTCGCCGCCGTGGACATACGCCGAGCCGGGGGGTGGTCCCCACTGCTCGCGCATGCGCCGCTGCTGCGACGCGGGCAGCTCGGCGAACCAGCGGGCATACACCTCGCCGGGAATGCGCGCCGCCGTGCGGGCCAGTTGCCCCGGCGTCATGACGGTCGTGTCGTAGTTACCGCCTTCTATCAGGCTGTGCATCAGCGCGTCGGAGGACTCGGGCAATGGCGTAGCCGAGTGCTGGCCCACGTCGTAGCCGTCCTCTTCCAGCGCCCGCAGCACACGCAGCAGCGACGCTGCCGAGTCGAGGCCCACCGCGTTGCCCACCTGCGACGCCTTGGCCGTCGAGTTAGTGAACACGAACGCGAGCCGCTTATCGAAGTTGGCCTTATGCCGCAGCCGCGCGAGCCGCACGGTGATCCCGGCGAGGCGGGCGGTGCGCTCGGGGTCGGCGACGAGGCGCCGGGCTTCGCCGGATTCCTGTTCTTTGAAAGCAAACGGAACCCCGATGATCCGCCCGTCGAATTCCGGCAGCGCCACGTTCATGGCCGTGTCAAGCGGGTTCAGGCCGCGTGAACTCGTCTCCCAGGGGCCGCGCGCGCCGCCCAGGGTCAGGCCCTGCACCACCGGCACACCCAGGCGCTCCAGCGCCGAGACGTTCTCGCCGGGGGCCGTGATCTCGCCCGCCTGCACGTCGGCCATCGCGAAACTGAGGGTCGAGATTACGGCGTCCACCCCGGCCAGCAGCGCGAAGGCTTTGGGATCGCCGGCCGCATTCACGTCCTTGAGCGAGGTCGTGAAGACGGGCAGGGCGTCGGCCCCGGCGTCGTCGAGCGCCGTGATCAGACTGTCGATGAAGGCCGTATTGCCGCTCAGGGCGTGCGCCCGGTAGAACAGCACGCCGACGGCGGGTCGCTGCGGGTCGCGGATGCGCTCCCAGTCGGCCAGCGTCGCCTGTTCAGGCAGGTCGGGGTGGTAGACGCCGTGCTCGGGCTGCGCCAGCGGGGGCCGGGCGCCGTAGCCGGTCAGGCGCAGGGTGTCCGAGAGCGAGAGCAGCAATTCGCGCATGTTCGGCCAACCGCTTGCCGCGAGGTAGGTCAGGGCGGTGTCGAGGGTATGCGCGGGCGCCAAGCTCAGGCGGGCGAGTTCGGGGTCGGGTTCGTTCGTGCCGCTCACGATCAGGAGGGTCTGCCCGGCAGTCCGGGCGTGCGAGAGCAGCAGGTCGCCGCCCGGCACCGCGCCGAATTTACCGTGTACGCGCACCAGCACGACCTCGGCCCGGCCCACTGCCCCGGCCAGCAGCGTGGTCATCTGCGCCTCGCTCCGGATGCCTCCCAGCGCCACGCCGGTCACGGGGCCGAAGTCGTCCGGCAGCATGTCCTGGGCCGCCCGCAGGTTGAGCAGGTCGGTGTCGGCGTGCGAGAGCAGCGCGACGCCCGACAACTCGCCGGAGGCGTCTGGGGTCGCCAGGGGCAGGGCAGCCATCGCTGCGCTCCCCGCATCCCAGGTGTAGTAGTTGAAGGTGTACTCCACGAGGTCGGGCGGCACCGGCAGGGGGCCACCAGCCTCCAGCATCGCGCTGACGTACTCGAAGATGGCGACCACCAGCCAGGGATCGTTGACCGAGTGAAACCAGGTGTCGTGGCCGTCGAAGACGAGGTGCGCCACGTTGTTCAGCGTGCACGGCCCCAGGCAGCCCGACTTGGTGAGGTGAATCTGGTTGCGCAGCCGCCGCCGGGTCCACTCTTCCTTGTAGGTGTCCACGGGCGCGGGCGCGTAGCCCTTGTCGGTGCGCCCACAGCAGCAGCCGTGAAAGCAGTAGCTCAGGTGCCCGCGCTTGCGGACCACGTTGATGGTGCGGCCGTCGGCCCGCGTGACGCGCTGGCGGACAGAGGAACGGGTCATGCGCCCAGACCTCCGCCCGACCGGCGGCGCTGGCGGTACGCGACGCTGGCAGCCGCGAACAGCGCCAGGGTCAGCCCCGCCAGCCAGAACCCCAGCGGCGACACGTCCACGTTTTGCAGGGCGGCCAGGGCGCGGGCGGCGGCCGGAAAATGTTCGCCGGCCCACTGCGAGAGGGTCACGAAGCCGATCGCGAACGCGATCACGCCCGACAGGCCCGTCACGAGGAGGTTGTAGGCCCTCTTCTTGCGCGGGTCATGCAGCGCCCAGCCGTAGGCGTGCGTCATGGCGACGCCGTCGAGGGTGTCGAGCAGGGTCATGCCCGCGCCGAACAGCAGCGGCAGCGACAGCACCGCGGCCCAGCCCAGCCCCTGCCCCGCCGCCGTGCCAGACAGGGCCAGCAGGGCGACCTCGGAGGCCGTATCGAACCCCAGGCCCATCAGGAAGCCCAGCGGGAGTACCTGCCACTGCCGCGAGACCAGCCGGGTGAGCGGCGCGATGAGGCGGGCCAGCAGGCCGCCGTGCGAGTGGGTATGGTCGTCGCCCGAGCGCGCGATACGCCACGCCGCAGTCAGGTTGACGAGCGCCACGGTGACGAGGTACGCCCCCGCCACGAACGGGCCCACCCAGCCGCCCACGGCCCCGATGCCGTCCTGTGCGCCCAGCAGCGCCTTGCCGATCACGGCTGCTGCCAGCGCCATCAGGAACACCACCGACGAGTGCCCCAGGCTGAAGAACAGCCCTACCCCATAGGCGGGCCGCCCCAGCGTGAGCAGCTTACGCACCGTGTTGTCGATCACGGCAATGTGGTCGGCGTCCCAGGCATGGCGCAGGCCCAGCAAATACGCGGTGACGCCCACGCCCCAGAGCAGCGGCGACTGTAGCGCCGCTGGAATCCACAGGCACAGGGCCAGGGCGTGCAGGCCCAGCACGACCAGCAGGAAGGGCGCGCCCCGCCGCAGGCTCTCGCGGGCGGTCAGGGGGGCGGGGACGGGCAGAACTTCGGTAGGCAGGTGGGTCATGGTGCCTCCAGGCCGGACCCGGTGGGGCCTGCGGCGGGGGCGTCACGAACTGGCGGGGGCACCGCAGGGCAGCGGCGCGCCGCTTCGTCCCGGACGCGGGGACGAGGGGCGTGGCTCAGCGTGGGTCGGACTGTGACCGTGGCGCGACCGTGGCGGACTTGCACCGCACTTCCAGGGGCTGAGGGCAGGGAAGGAGAAGGCGTCGATTCGGACGTGGCGCCACTGTAGCGCACGCGGCCCCTCGCATCCCTTGTCGCGTCACGTGGCGCCGGGGCACGGGGCATAATCGGGCGCAATGGCCCCGCTCACGCGCCCCCGCCGCCGGCCCGCCGGTCTGCTGCTCGCCGCTCTGTGTCTGGGAGGGCCGGGCCTGGGGGGACTGGGACAGGCGGCCGCGCAGGCCTGCGTGCTGCCCAGCAGTCCACCGCCCAGCCGCTCGCGGGTGGTGTTCATCCTCGACACCTCCGGCTCCATGCAGGGGCTCGGAGACGGCCGGGCCAACATCTTCGCGCGGGTCCAGGGCGCCATCCTGCGCGGAATGCGCGCGGCGCAGGCGCCGGGCTCGGTTGAGCTGCTCACCTTCGACAAGGGGCCGCGCCAGCGCCAGAGTTTCGCGTGGCCCTCGCATCGCAGCGAGTTCGAGAAGACGGTAAACGCCGTGCGGGCCGACGGCTCGAACACCTGGCTGTACACCAGCATGCAGAGCATGTTCGCCTCGCTCCAGAGCCGGAATGACACCGCCACGACCGTCTATGTCCTGACCGACGGCATAGACAACAACCCCGACCGCGCGGCGACCATCGCCACAGCGCTCACGGCCTTCAACGTCACGCGCGGCGACTTCGACAAGCTGTACTACGTCGGGCTGGGGGTGCAGGTCCCGGCCGAGGTCAAGGCGCAGTTCGCCCAGACCACCTTCGCGCAAGCAGTCGAACTGCCCCTGAACACGCCGCCCGACCTCACCTCGGCGCTGCTGCTGCCGGGCATGGTCAACGTGTCGCCCGACGCTTCTTTTCCCTTCCGGCGCCCCCAGGGCACCCACCTGAGCCTGGAATCGGGCAACGTGGGCGGCGGTCAGGTGACGATCCTGAACCCCGAGGGCGCGGGCGACCGGGTGCGGCTGGGCATCAAGGGCAGCGTGCCGGCGGGGTCGGTAGGCTACGTGTGTGCCGAACTGCCGGACGGTGAACAGCGCCTGCTGCTGCGCTTCGAGCAGACCACGCCGCCGCCCTCCGGCGCGCCGGCCCCGCCGCCGCCCGCCCTGGGCACCCTGCGGCTGCTGAACCCCGACTTCCGGCGCGAGCTGAAACGCGGCGAGAAGGTCGTGCTGCGCTATCAGGCGGTGAACGGCCCGGTGACGGTCGAGGTGGCCCAGGCCCCCGGCGAGATCACCGCGAAGCTGCCCGACACGGTGGTCAGCCTGCTCGAGGGCCAGCAGGTCGAACTGACCCTGACCGACCTCACGCTGCGCGGCGGCCAGCAGGCGACGTCCTCGCTGCGGCTGAACAACGCCGCGACGCAGGCGGTGCCGCCGGTCGTGGGCGTCGAGCCGGTGCGGCGCAACTGGTGGTGGCTGCTGCTGCTCGTCCCGCTGCTTTTGCTGCTGTGGTGGCGACGTGAGGGCCGGCCCTTCGAGCCGTATGCCCTGTCCGTGGACCGGGCGCTGCGGATCACGCTGCACGAGCGCGCCACGCGGCGCAAACGCAGCCGCCCGACGCGGCGTGACCTCAGCGACGTGGGGGCGCTCTTCCGCGTACCAAAACTCCGCGGCATTGTGCTGGAGCGCTACCAGCCCGAAACCGCCATCGAGGACGAAGTGGTGCTGGACAACAGTGACGCGAACAGCATCCGCGACTACGCGGCCCAGCAGCTGCGGCGGGCGCTGCGGCTTCAGGCCCAGCCCGAGCGGCTGCGGCTGCATAAGGACGGCGAGCCGGAGGGCACCTTCCTGGCGGTGCAGGAGACGCTGGCGCTGGGGCAGCTGTACGTGTTCACGCCTTACGAACCGCCGCGCGCGCGGGTGCGCCCGGCCGCGCCGCCGCCCGAGCCGCCCATTGAGGTCATCGTGACGCTGCTGCGCGGCGTGGCGATGCAGGACCTCGAACTGCCGCTGGAGGACGTGGACCTCGCCGACGTATTCGCCGAGGAAGGCCTGCGCGGGCTGGTCGTGCGCCGCGAGCCGGGACTGTTGCGGCTGCGTGCCCTGGCGGGCGAGATGCGGCTGCGGCACATCAGCCGCGAGTTCGGGCCGGGCGACGCGCTGCCACTGGCGGTCATGCTCGATCTCACGGCGGCGGGCGGGAGCTTCCAGCTGCGGGTGCGCGACAAGGCGTCCATGAGCCGGATGCAGCGCTAGGGCGGCGTGGTCCGGCCGGCGCGCCGGGGCTCCTGACCGGGAACCTAGCGCGCCCAGCCCAGGAAGGCCGCGTCGTCCAGCGACAGGCGCCCGAGCTTGCGCCACTCGCCCCGGATCGCCTCGCGCATGAGCGGCATGGTCAGGGGCGTGCCCTGGGCGGCAGCCATGAAGGCGGCGTTGAGCGCCACCGAGCGGATATTCCCCCCCGCGAGCTTGATCTGCGCGAGCTGCGCGTAATCCAGCGCCGAGGTCTCCACCTGTTCGGGAAAGGCGCGCTGCCAGATGCGGGCGCGCTCGGCCACCTCCGGGGCACGGAAATTGAGTGTGAAGCGCAGGCGGCGCATGAAGGCCTGGTCCATGCTGCTTTCCAGGTTGGTGGTGAGGATCGCCAGACCCCGGTAACTTTCCATGCGCTGGAGGAGGTAGTTGACCTGCGTGTTGGCGAAGCGGTCGTTGCTGCTCTGCACGTCGCCGCGCTTGCCGAACAGCGAATCGGCCTCATCGAACAGCAGGATCACGCCGCCCTCGTCGGCCGCGTCGAAGATCTGGCGCAGGTTCTTCTCGGTCTCGCCGATGTACTTGCTGACCATGCTGGACACGTCCACGCGGTACAGGTCGAGCTTCAGGGCGTGCGCGACCACCTCGGCCCCCAGCGTCTTGCCGGTGCCTGAGGGCCCGCTGAACAGCGCGCTGATGCCCAGCCCACGTGAGCGGCCCATGCCCCAGTCCTCGTAGACGCGGGCGCGGTGGCGCACATGCTCGACGATCTGTGAGAGCACCGCCTTGTCCTCGGGCGGCAGCACGAGGTCGTCCCAGCCGGGCTCGCCGGTCAGGCGCTCGGCGAGCTTGCCCAGACGCTGGCGCCCGGCGACCCGGCAGGCCTGCCACGCGCGTTCCAGCTTTTCGTCGTCGCCGTGGGCTGCCTCGCCCAGCGCTGCCGCCGCCGCCCGCGCCGCGATGGCGCGGGAATTGAGGCTGAACTGGTCGGTCAGCTCGCCCAGACGGGGCGAGTCGGCCCGGCGCAGACCCAGGCGGGCCGCCCACACCCCGCGCTGCTCGGCGCGGGTCAGGTGAGGCACCTCCAGTTCCAGCGCGGGGCGGGCCGCGCCCAGGTCCAGGGGTTCCTGGGCCAGAACCACCAGCGGCGCGCGCAGGTGCGAGGCCACGCTGGCGACCAGCCGCTCCAGCCGGGGCACAGGCCAGGTCTCGTCGCCAACCTCCAGCTGGTTCAGGTGCGCCCCGAGGACGAAGGCCGAAGGGTGCAGCGCAGCGTGTCGCTCCCACAGCGTCAGGTCGCGCCCCAGGGCGTCCCCCGCCGCCACGAAGTCGCCCAGAGCCAGATGCACGACCGGGCGATCCAGGGCCGCCAGTCCGGCCAGTGCGAGGTCAAGCTGCGTGCCCAAATCGGCGCCGTGAAGCTGCGCAGCGGCCTCCGGCCCAGTGGCGAGGTGCCGCGCGAGGGCGGCCACCAGCTCGCCCGTGTCGCCCGCCTCCACCGCTTCCGGCAGCGGCTGCACGTAGGGCGAGAGTTCGGCCGGTACCTCGTCCGAACCGTAGAGATAGGCGAGAACCGCCGGGTCAAGCCGTAGCACCTGAAGGCTGAGGCTACCCTGCGGCTCGCCCGCCACCGGCAGCAGCAGCCGTGACGTGAACAGGGCGCTGCGCTCTCCCATCACCCCGGCGTCGTCGCCGAACAGGCTGAGCGCGAGGTGGCGGGTCACGCCCCCCAGTGGCGGCGGCTGGTCGTCGTAGTGCAGCTGCACGAACTGGCGCAGTCGCAGCGGATGGACCTCGCCGGCCAGCGCGAGCATGAGCAGCCCGCCCTCGACCCCCGAGAGGTCGAGTGCCCGCGCCAGCTGTGAGAAGCGCGACCGGCCATCGTCGAGCGGGTTGACGAGCGCATCGTCCGCCTGCCCGCTGAGGTGCAGCTCGATCGCCTGAATGAAATGGAGGACCGCCTCGGTCGTCGAGGGAGCCGTCCAGGCAGGCTCGGCCACGGCGACCGGCGCGGCGCGCGATTTGCGGCGACCGGTCACACCAGACCGCCAGAGCGGAGCTGCTCAGCGGTCACGGCGCATCTCCGTGGCGAGGCGGCGCTTGAGCACCGCGTAGACCTGCTCGGCCAGACGGTCGAGATCGGGAGCGCGTCCCTGTCGCCGCGACGAGCCGGTGTCGGGACCGCGCGCCGCAGGTTCGGGGCTGCTGGCCGGCGCGGCCTCCTGGGCTGGCGCCGCCGGAGAGCGTGAGGTACTCGCCGCGCGCACGACCGCTCCCGGCCCGCCCGCCGCGGTAGGCGCGGCGCTGGCCGGCGCACTCGGCCGTGCGGCGGGGCGGGGCGGGCCCGGACGCACCGGAACGGCTGGAGCATCGTCCCAGAAGGGCAGCGGTTCCCAGGGGGCGGGCAGGTCACCCCAGGGCGCCGTAGGGCCGGAGGCGCGCAGAGCAGGGCCGGCTGGAGTGGCAGGAGAAGACAGCGGCGGGGTCAACCGCGCCGCCGACTGGGCACTCACGCGCGCCTCGACCTGCTCGGCGAGGGTTTCCTCGTCGGCTGGGGCACCGCTCGGCGTAGGGGTTGCCAGCTGAGGCGACGACCGACCCGGGGCAGCACCAGCTGGCGCGCGCAGCACCGCCGGCACGAAGGAGGGATCGCGGTCGCGCAGGATGTGGGTGAGCTCGTGGGCCAGCAGGCCCAGGCCGCGCGGTGAGGCGAGGTCCTGACCCGGACTGAGCAGCACGGCGTCACCGACCGCCAGCGCGTCGGCCGCCGCCTCGGCTGTCGCCGCTGCCGCGTGGGCGTCCCGGATGAGCCGCACATGTCCGACATCGGCCCCCAGCGCGCGGCTCAGGGCCGCCTGCGCGCCCAGCGGCAGCGGTTCACGCGCCTCGGGACGGGCCAGGGCGCGCCCGGTCGCCTGCGCGGCTCCCTCGCTCACGCCGGTCAGCGGATGGGGCTGGGGTGACTGTCCCATCAGCCCAATGGAGACTGGTCGGACTGCGGCAGGCTCGGCCGGAACGGCCAAGGGCTGCGCGACTGCAACTCCGTCCGCCCCCTCCTGGCCCAGCTGCGGAGGGAGAAACGGAACAGACGAGGGCTGAGCCGGTGGATCTTCAAGTGGCACAGCCATAGACGGTAGCGACTGGACCGTCTGCCCCCAAACGGGCTGAACTTGTTTTGTCGTGGGCGCTTCGGGTAGACGTTCGGCGGCCGGAGACAAGGGTGCCCCATTCTGTACGGGTCGCAGCATTGCCCCCTCGGCCGGAGCGGGTCGAAGCGGAGCCGGTACAGGCGGCGCGGGCACGAGTTCTGACCCCAACTCCGTCCGGTTCCGCCCTGGGGAGGACGACACCGGGCGAACCTGGGGACTTGGGGAAGGCAGCGGTTCAGCCGAAGCGGACCGGGCCATATCCGGTAAGACCCCGGAGGGCAGCGATCGGGGGACTGGAAGGCTGAGGGGTGTGGGAGGAGCCTGCCCAGACCAGGCCACTACAGGTTCGGGGCGATCCGCACGCCCAGCCACAGCAGGCGCCGTTTCCTCGGGCGTCAGGCTGACCCCCTCCGGCTGCAGCAGAGGGAGTGACGAGAGTGGCTGTTCGGCAAGAGACGGCAGACCAGCGGATGGAGCCGCCGACAGCTCGACCGGAAATGTGGGCACCGGCAGAGCGCCTTCTCCTTCCTGCGTGACAACCGACGACAGCCCGGTTGCTGGCGCAGGGTCGGCCGGCCGGCTGACGACTCGCACGGGAAAAGGCGCAGTCTCCCCGACCGGAGTAGATGAGGGAAACGTAAAGCCCGGCAGCGGCGCAGGAACGCCCGGAGCCGCGGCTTGCGGAGAGGCTGGTTCCTCACTCCACGGCGTGCGTCTCATCTCCCTCGCAGGCTGCTGCTGGAAGGTGGCACTTTCTAACGCTGGGAAGGGCACGGAATCGCCCACAGCAGGTTCAAGCGGACGCGGCATGGCTGGCAGCGCCGCTGGGATAACGGGATCAGCCTTCCCCTCGGAACCGATGCGCTCAGGCCTAGTTGGCACTTCTAAAGCGCGGGAATCGGCAGGAACTGTCGCCTCTGCGGCAGGCGTCGTCGGCACCAGTCTCGCGGCAAGAGGGGCCGGAGGGAGTAACGAGAGGGGTACCGCCGTCGACGATGGTGTGAGGTCTGCTTCGGCACTGGGAACACCGGGCAACCCGACGAGATGGAGCTGGGACGCGTCCCCAGACACCGGCAACGGTGAAGGTGAACGGCCCGGCACGGTCACCTGAGCCACACCCACCTGCTCGGCAGGGGCAGCAGGCAGAGGCATTTCCAACACAGCTCCAGTTACAGAGGTAGCTTCCCCAGACAACGGCGTGGAGCTGTTCTCCGGCTGGACCAAGCCCTCCGGGGCGACTGGACGCGGCTGCCCCGGCAAAGCGGAAGACAGTGGAGATGGCGTGACCAGATCAGCCACGGGCGCAACAGGCAGGCGGTCGCTGACCGGAGCACCGGTAGCCGGGCCGAACCGGGCAACAGCCTCCTCGCCAAGTCTGGACCCAGCAGGGTCACTGAGAACAGCAGCGGGGCGTGGCAGTTCGGGGAAAGGCACCTCAGGCAGTGGGTCTGGCATCTCCGTGACCACAGGCGGCCGAGGCGCTGCGTCTTCTGGTCGTGGGAGTTCGTCCAGTTGCCCGGACAGGAAGCCGGCCCCTGCCTCTCCGGCCTGAGTAGGTCCCACCGACACGGGAGGAAGGGCCACAGCGGGCGCCAGCGGCATCAGGGATTGAGGAGCTTCCGAGGACGGCTGAAGCGGCGCGGGCACCGCCGGAAACGGTGCGGATGGGTCAGGTCTGGCGACGTTTCCCGCGTCGCCCTCTACTTTTGGGGAAACTGTCCGGGACGGCGGGGTAGCCTGGCGAGCCGGGGCTGCGTCCTGGGCAGCCGGAGCCGGACGGACGGCGGTAGGGACCTGCCCGGGAAGGTCGCCAGATACAGGCACTGGTAGGGGAGCGACAGCATCAGCCGGAGCCAAAACCGTGGAAGGCAGAGGGGACAGGTTCTCAGAATCACTGGGCGGGAAGGCCGACCTAACCTCTGCCGGCTCCAGACGACGCTCGGTCGAGGACTGTTCCGTCTCGGCAGGCGCCGACGTCTCCTCTTCTGCCCCGGCCAGAATATCGGGAGGCTGGTCGGACTTTGGCCGCGCCTCTTCGGCTGGGGTGTCCTGAGCCGGGGCGGCACCGATGGGGCGGTCAGGAGCCTGCCACGTCATCAGCTCCGACAACGACAGCGGCCGCGCCTCGCTCGTTCCTTCGTTCTCCCGCTCGATCATCCGGTTGAGCCGTGCCAGATAACTCTGCGCCTGTTCGGGGCTGTGCACCGGCGCCTCCGGCTCCGGTTCCGCCACCTTCGCCGCCTGGAGCGGCATCGGGCGCGGGCGTCGCGGCAGACTCAGCTGTGCGCCCCCCTCCGACACCGGCAGGTGATCACGTACCTGTCGGCGTGTCGTCTCGTCCTGCGCCGGTGACACGAAGTCCGTCGGAGGCGGCTCCAGCAGCGCCGGAGCAGAGGACGGCGCTCCCTCTGCCTCCGGCCCCTCGCCAGCTGCTCTGGCTATGGGAGCAGCAGGCTGCTCGGGTGCGGGTGTTGCGACAACTGGGACCACCGTTTCCAGAGGCTCGGCCTGTGGCACAGCTGGGGCCGAAGGGGTCGGTACCGGTTCAGGTTCGGCCACGTGCGCCTGAGCCTGCGGGAGCGGGGGCAACTCGGTCTCCTCGACCAGGGCAATAGGCTCTGCCCCGGCCACCGGAGGCGCCGGAGCTCCGGCCGCAACCGGAACCTCCGCCGCTCCTGTCTCGGCTGTGAACGGGGACATGACCGGTGCATTCTCCGCCGAGGCGTCCTGAGCCGGGGCGGCACCGATGGGGCGGTCAGGAGCCTGCCACGTCATCAGCTCCGACAACGACAGCGGCCGCGCCTCGCTCGTTCCTTCGTTCTNCGTCCTGAGCCGGGGCGGCACCGATGGGGCGGTCAGGAGCCTGCCACGTCATCAGCTCCGACAACGACAGCGGCCGCGCCTCGCTCGTTCCTTCGTTCTCCCGCTCGATCATCCGGTTGAGCCGTGCCAGATAACTCTGCGCCTGTTCGGGGCTGTGCACCGGCGCCTCCGGCTTCGGTTCCGCCACCTTCGCCGCCTGGAGCGGCACCGGGCGCGGGCGTCGCGGCAGACTCAGCTGCGCGCCTCCCTCCGACACCGGCAGGTGATCGCGCACCTGTCGGCGTGTCGTCTCGTCCTGCGCCGGTGACACGAAGTCCGTCGGAGGCGGCTCCAGCAGCGCCGGAGCAGAGGACGGCGCTCCCTCCGCTTCCGGTCCCTCACCCGGCGCAACCTCGCTGGCTGCGGCGCTCGCAGGAACGACTAAGGATGGTGCAGTAGCTTCAATGTTGGGGCTGGGTTCGACTAGTTGCTCTACTAGGCGGGCCACCTCGGCAGAGACCGGCGCGGCGACGCTGGGGGTGGGAAGGGACGGAGCAACCTCCACCACCGGAGGTGTTGGGCCGACCACCGGATTGACCGGCGCGGCACTGGGCGCCGGCGCAACAGCCTGGACCAATACAGGACCTCGGTCCAGAAGCGGCCCGGCGACAACCGCTGGAGTCTCGCGCACCTCGTCTGCGCGGGGCAGCGTGACCTCGGCGGCCGGCACTTCGGGCGCTGGGTCCGCTGCGCCGCCGTAGGCGAGCAGACTGCGAAAGTCGAGCTGGCCGGTCGCCGGGTTGAAGGTCGCCGGCTCGGGGGCCCGCACCGGCTCCTGCCCGGCGGCTGGGGACAGCGGCGCACTCCACACGCTGCCGGACGCGTCCAGCAGGCGGTTGACCTCCGTGGGCGAGAGAGCACTGCCTGGCTCTCCCGGAGGCAGCCAGAACGCCTCTTGAGCCGGAGCGGCCGTGTCCTGGGAGCCGAGGCCGGCTTCCTCCGCTGAGGTCCAACTTTCCGCCGTGGCCGCCACCTCAGCAGCTGGACTGACCCGCCACGGCGCTGTCAGGACGGGCTCTATCTGCTCAGCAGGCGTTTGCCGTAACGTCGCCCGAACCCGGCGCGGTGCGGCTGCCTGCGGTACGACTACGGCAGGAACCGCCCAGGAAGCCGACACAGCCAGGGGCACTGGAGCAACCGGAAACGCGACTGGCACCGGTGCCCTTGGCCCCCGGACGGCGGGGGAAGCGGGCTGGGCAGCCGGCCTCTGGGTGCCGAACAGCACCGTGAAATGCTCGCGGTAATGCCGCAGCAGTTCGGCGCGGCCCTGCATCGTCGGTGACCTCATGCGTTTCCTCCCGAGAGGCCGGCGCCCCTGGCGGCCGGGGTTATTCCACGGCCAGAATGCCCACGTGGGCCAGTTCTATGGTTTCGATAGCGACGGCGTCGGTCCCGGCCGACAGTTGCGGCCCGGTCCACTTGCAGGGAAAGGCGTTGAGCAGTTCCCAGGTCACGACCGGTTGCGCCTCCTGCGTGGCGTACAGCGTGATGGTCACCGAGCGCAGGTCCATCACGCCGCGCGCCACGCGCTGATACCACTTGAACAGCTCATTGTCGCGGGCCACGCCGCGCTTCAGGGTCACGTTGCCCGCCTTGGTGATGCCCGGCAGGCGGTGGACGTAGCTGTTGTTGCCGCCCTCCTGGTACTCGAACAGCTCAGTTTCCATCTGGAGACCGCTGACCTCCGAGAACACCGCCTTGGGCATGTTGTCCACCGTGACGTAGTAACGGCTCGACGCATTGGCAACCGGTTTAACGTAGGCCGACGACGGCCCCGAACCGCCGAGTTTGCTCCCGAAGCTCATCGCCTCACCTCCGGCCTGCGCGGCGCAGTTGCAGCTTGAGGTCCTCACGCATCAGGCGGTACACCCGGTCGGCGAGTTGTTCGATGTCGGTTGCAGGAGCCTTGACCGACGAGGCGACCACCCGGCCGCTCGGCGCCTGGGGACCTGTTCCGGAAGCAGAAGAGGAAGATTCGGCCATGTGTGCTTCTCCTTGCCGAGCACCCTCACCCGGCCCCTGCGCTCATTACTTTCCGCTCGGCCCCGAGGTGTATTCAGGCGCCTGAGAGGTCGAGCAGCAGGTCGCTGCCGCAGTGTGGGCAGGTCGTTTCGACGGTGCCCCCTAGAGGCACGGGCTGGGCAGGCGGCGGACCGGCGACTGGCGCGGGTGCCACAGCCCCAGGGCCCGGAGGCAGACTGAGCGCCGTGTTCAGTTCGAGGTACAACCCCTGAAGGTAGGCGAAGTCGGCGGTATAAAGCCCGGCGATCACTTCCGGCGGTACGGGCGAGAAATCACCCAGCCGCACGACCACTCGGCTCAGCAACAGCAGTCCCAGGTAGGCCTCGTTGCCCTGCACCCGCGGGTCACCCAGCGGCTCAATCTCGTCGAAGGCAGTCGCCAGACGCATCAGACCCCGGCGGTGCAGCCGCCCGGCGGCGTCAGCGTAGCCCAGGGGCAGTGCAAATTCGTGCAGCGCCGCCGGAGCGGCCGTCAGGGAACCGTAGGTCATCGTGCCCTCCGCGCGTGGGGTTCAGCGCAAGGGGGGCGGGAGCGCGGCCCCATCTCTGCCGCGACCCGCCCCTGCCCCGCCCTGCGCGCCGCCTTACTGAACGCGCTTGTACCCTTCGTGGGTGATGGTCAGTTCTTCGATGGCGACCTCGTTGGTCTTGGCATCGTAGGTGGGGCCGTTGAGCTTCTGGGGCCAGGCGCGCTCGAAGTTCCAGCGGGCGATAGCCTCACCGCGCTGGTTGTACAGCGTGATGGTGCCACTGCGGCGCGCACCCTCGATATCGCCGTCCTCGACCTGCTTACGCCACTGCCACATGTCCATGCTATCGGTGATGCCGCGCTTGAGGACGATATCGGTGTACTTCATGGTGCCCGGCTCGCGGATCAGGATCGGCTTGCCGCGCGCGTCGGTGGCGCGGTACTCCACGACCTGGCTCTCGCTGCCCAGGCCGTTGCACTCGCGGAAGGCGCCAACCACGCCGTTCTGGAAATCGACCGCGAAGTAGGCGGCCACCAAGGGGTCTTTGTGTACGGGCTGGGTCATGTCCTTGCCTCCTGTGGTCCGACCCCGATGTCAGGGATGCGTGGGGGCCGGGGAATGAGGGCGGAAAAAAGGGTGAGGGCCTTTTCGCCGTGGCCGGCAGGACCGGCGGGCGCGCGGCGCGGCAAAAGGTTCCGGGCGGCGCTTACTGGCCGGTACCGGCGTATTGCCCGAAGCGCAGCACCACGAACTCGGCAGGTTTGACCGGCGCGATTCCGATCTCGACCATGACCATTCCTAAGTCACGGACCTCGGGTGGATTGAGTTCGGCATCACACTTGACGTAAAAAGCCTCGCCGGGCGTCTTGCCGAACAGCGCCCCGCTGCGCCACACGATGGTCAGGAAGGCGGTGATGTCACGGCGCAGCTTGGACCACAGATCGTCGTCGTTGGGCTCGAAGACGGCCCACTGGGTCCCGCGCTCGATGCTCTTCTCGACAAAGTTGAAGATGCGGCGCACCGAGACATATCGGAAGCGGGCGTCGCTGCTCAGGGTGCGTGCGCCCCAGATGCGCAGGCCCATGCCGGGGAAGGTGCGGATGCAGTTCACACCGATGGGATTGAGGATGTCCTGCTCGCTCTTGGTGATCTGCATGGCCGGGTCGAGGGCGCCGCGCACGATCTCGTTGGCGGGGGCCTTGTGCACGCCGCGTTCCACGTCGCTGCGGGCGTAGATACCGGCCATGTGACCGCTTGGCGGCACCAGGATGGGCCGGCCTTCCGGGCCGTTGATCTTGATCCAGGGGTAGTACAGCGCCGCGTAGGAGGAATCGAAGTTCGACTCGTGCTCGCGCCAGCGCTTGACCTGCTGCGGGTTCAGGTCGGGCAGGGGATCAATGAGGGCCACACGGTTGCGGTTGCGCTCGCAGTGGTCGATCATGGCACGCTGCACGGCCTTGACGCCGTCCTCGTCGATCAAGCCGTTCTGGTAGGCGCTCATCAGGTCGGGGGCGCACAGCATGGACACGTCCTCGGCGACCTCCATCCCCTCAATGCCCGAACGGTCATGCACGCTGCCTACAAAGTGGTTGCTCTGAAGGACGATGCTCGTATCGGTCGGCGCAAAGGCCGAGTGGATGGTGAAGCCGCCGAACTCCGGCACGCGCTCGGCCAGGGCGCCGGCCGTGCTCTGCTCCAGAATCTCGATAATCTGGCTGTGCTGGTTGACCACCTCGACGACGTTGCGCGGGTGCTTCTTGGCCATCGAGACGTTCTCGAAGGTCTCTTCCTTGTCGTCGAGACGGACCCGCAGGGTGAACACGCCGTCGGCAGGAGTGGGGTCCTGCTCGGTGAGTACGGCGGGCTGCACCTCGACGTTCACGTCGCTGGCCGGCTGGCCCTTGACGCCCACCGTCAGTGCGGGCAGCGCCTTGGACGCCCGCGAGGACAGTTGCAGCGTCTTGGGCATGTCGACCGTCTTACCGCTGTCCTTGTTGCGGTTGGGCGGCACGATGCGGGTGATGTAGCAGCGCGTGCCGCCGTTGTTGAAGTACCCGTACACCGAGTGTGACATGTAGGTGCCCGGCATGTGCGGGTTGACCGTACCGTCAGCCTCACGCGAGCCGAAAGTCTCGAGGTACTGCGACCAGTTGGCGATGAAGATGGGCGTATTGGCCGGGCCACTGGGCGCGAAACCGATGAAGGCGGCCGTGGTCGTACTGATTCCCTCGATGGGACGGGGACCCGAGGACATCTCCTCGATGTATACGCCTGGCGACAGATATTCGGGCATGGATAGTCCACCTTTTGGGGGGAGGCTTGCCGGAGGTCCGGGGTCGACGCTGGACGCAGAAACCTGCGGGCGAAAAGTCTGCTGACGCACAGAAGTATACCGCTGCGTTCCGGTCCGCAAGCGCAAACTCGTGTAGAGGCTTTCTGACCGGCGTCTTACAAATGATTGATAACGTCCAGGACACATCTTAAACCTGTCTATACAATTTTGGTAGAAGCGATGCATCCACTTTGTCGGCCCGGCTCCGCAGGGAGGGCGCTATGGTGGGCACACAGCGGGACCGCAGGCAAGAACGACACGACCCCCGGCGCACGGGCGCGGGAAAGGAGCGACAGGCATGACACGACTTCTGGCAAGTGGCGCGCGCACACGGCGGTCGGCCCCGCCCGGACCGGCGCGGCCATGAGCGATCACCTCGGTACCGGCTGGGCCTTTCCCGTCGCCACCGACCCACGCGGCCGCATTGGCATGGTGAGCGGCGTGCGCGCGGTCGAGCAGGCCATGCTGATGATCCTGATGACCCCCAAGGGTCAGCGCGTGATGCGGCCCGAGTACGGCTGCCAGCTTCACGAACTGGTCTTCGCGCCCAACGACGCGAGCACCCTGGGCCTGGCTTCCTACTACGTTCACGAGGCGCTGAGCACCTGGGAGCCGCGCATCGAGCTCGAAGAGGTGGACGCGGACGTGGACCCCGACTATCCCGAGCGCATCGTGATCCGGGTGAACTACCGCCTCATCGACGAGCCCAACGCGCGCTCGCTGGTGTTTCCCTTCTACCGGATGCCCACCGAGACCCTGCCCTGAGCGGAGGCGGCGCCGCGCTCCCTGGACCCTGGGCGCCCAGGGTTCCGCACGCCCGAATCCGGAAGGCCGGGCGACCACCCCAAAGACAGACTCCCCACTCCAGACTCCGTCTCCCGAGGTCAAGCGTGCCCCTACCCACCGCCAACCTGGACGACCGCCGCTTCGACGACATCGTCGCGCAGGCCCGTCAGCTCATTCCGCAGTACTGCCCCGAATGGACCGACCACAACACCTCGGACCCCGGCATGGCGCTCATCGAGATCTTCGCCTGGATGACCGACCTGCTGCTCGTGCGGGTCAATCAGGTGCCCGACAAGATGTACGTCAAGTTCCTGGAACTCATCGGCGTGCAGCTCGAGCCGCCGCGCGCGGCCGTGGCCCCCGTGACCTTCTACCTCACTGCCGCGCCGTCGAGCCCGCTGACCATCGCCGCCGGGTCGGAAGTCGCCACCGTGCGCACTGAGGTGACCGAGGCGACCGTGTTCTCGACCGAGGCCGACCTGACAGTGAACCCGGCCGAACTGCTCGCGGCCTACAGCGGCAACGCGCTGGGCGAAAATACCTTCGTGCAGCATGACCTCGAGCGCCTGGGCGTGCTGGGCCACAAGGTCCCGATCTTCTCGCCCGAGCCGGTGCCGGGCGACGCCTTCTACCTGTGTTTCGCGGGTAACCTGAGTGCCCACGTGGTCTCGCTGATGATGGTCTGCGAGGTCGCGGGGGGCGCGGGCGTGAACCCCAAGGAGCCGCCCTTCGTGTGGGAGGTATGGCAGGGGCCGCTCAACCGCTGGGTGGCGTGCACGGTCGAGTTCGACGGCACGCTGGCCTTCAACAGCAGCGGCGAGACGATCCTGCGGCTGCCGGGCATGGTCTCCGAGGAATTCTTCGCGCAGCAGGGCTACTGGCTGCGCTGCCGCATCACCAGCGAGCAGAACTACGCGGGCTACCGGGTCTCGCCCGACCTGGAGTCGCTGGCGGTCGAGTCGCGCGGGGGCACAGTCACGGCGCGGCACGCGGTGGTCGTGCGCGGCGAGGTTCTGGGCCGCAGCGACGGCACGCCGGGCCAGCGTTTCGAGCTGGTCAACACGCCCGTCCTGCACATGGACAGCGCCGAGGACGTGATCGTGAGCGAACTGGGCGGCGAGACGCCCGAGGTCTGGACGCTCGTGCCCGACTTCGCCGACTCGGGTCCCGACGACCGGCACTACCGTCTGGACCACGTGACGGGCGAAATCACCTTCGGGCCGGCACTGCTGCAACCCGACGGCACGGTGTACCGCTTCGGGGCGGTGCCGGCGGTCGGGGCGTCGCTGCGCTCGCGGCGCTACCTGTACGGCGGCGGCGTGCAGGGCAACGTCCCCGCCCGCGCCCTGAGCGTCCTGAAAGCCAGCATTCCTTACGTGGCGCGGGTGGTCAACCACGCCCCGGCGGTCGGCGGTCGCAACGCCCAGACCCTCGAAGACGCCATGATGCGGGTGCCCCAGCAGCTGCGCACCCGCAGCCGCGCCGTGACCGCCGACGATTTCGAGTATCTGGCGACGCAGGTGCCGGGCGTGGCCCGCGCGAGCTGCATCACCCCGAACGCGGCGCTCGAAGCCGGCGAGACCTCCTTTCCGGGCCAGATCCGCACACTTGACGTGCAGCCGGGGCAGGTGTCGGTGGTCATCCTGCCACGCGGCGAGGTCACGGCGGGGCGGGTGCCGCCCGAGCGGCTGGGGCTGTCGGCCGAACTGCGCGCCAGCGTCCAGAACTACCTCAATGAGCGCCGCATGGTCGGCACGGTGCTGGAAGTGCGCAGCCCGCAGTATTTCTGGGTGAGCGTCTCGGCGCTGCTGCGCGTCCCGCCCGGCACCAGCCCGCGCGTGCGCGCCGACGTGCAGCGCGCCGCCGAGGCCGCCCTGTACGCCTACCTCAACCCCTACGTGGGCGGCCCCGAGCGGGGCGGCTGGCCCTTCCGGCGAGGGCTTTACCTCGCCGAGCTGTACGCCCTGCTGCGCACCGTGCCGGGGGCCGATTTCGTCGAGGACGTGCAGGTGTTCCTGAGTGATCCCGGCCACCCCGACGAGCGCGAACCGGCCGGGCCACAGGTACTACTGCCGCCGCAGGGCCTGATCGTGTCGGACGTGCACACGGTACGGGTCGAATGATCCGGGACGGCGCTGATCCCCGGCCCAGTTTACGGAACGGCCCCCAGGGTTCCGGAAAGGCGTGGTCCTTCTCCGAAGTCCGCGTGACCCGGAAGGGCCGCCCATGAGCGACCGCCTCTTCGTGCAGTACCAGGGCGAGACGGTGCGCGTCCTGAACCTAGAGATGTCACTGCTGTCGGTGGGCCGCACGCCCGATAACGGGCTGGCGCTGCGCGACCCCTCGGTCGCCATCCGGCACGCCGAGGTGCGGCTGCTCTCGGGCCAGTTCGTGATCACCGACCTCGGCAACGGCGAGACGTACATGGGCGGGCGGCGCCTGATGCCGTTTCAGCCGCAGGTCCTCGCGGAAGGCGCCCTGATTCAGATCGGCCCCTACGTGCTGGCCTACGCGCCCGGTCAGGACACGCCGCCCGACGTGCCCGAGCCGGAACCGGCGCCCGACCTGAACTTCGCGGCGCTGCCCCTGGCCCCCGCCCGGACGCCCTGGCCCGCACGGCCCGAGACCAAACCCGCGAGCGCGTACCTGGACTACCTGCCGGCGCTCTACACCGAGTCGGACTTCCTGGGGCGCTACCTGCTGATTTTCGAGACGCTGTGGGAGCCGCTGCAGCGCCGGCAGGAACACATCGAGATGTATTTCGCGCCCGGCACGGCCCCGGCAGAGCTGCTCGACTGGCTTTCGTCGTGGCTGGGGCTGGCGCCCGACCCGCACTGGCCCGAGAGTCGCAAGCGCCTGTGGGTGCGCGAGGCCATGAGCCTGCTCCGCTGGCGCGGCACGCCCTATGGCCTGCGGCGCATCGTAGAGCTGGGCTGCGGGGTCACGCCGCTGATCGAGGAGGACGCCGCGCGCCCCTACCACGTCCGCGTCCTGCTGCCCGACCCCGAGCCGGCCGGGTTGCAGGAGGTGACCCGCGACAGCGCCCGGCAGCTCATCGCCCGGCACATGCCCGCGCACGTCCTGTATGAAATCGTCTTCGTGCCCGCCTCGGTGACGAACTGACCCTGGCCGCCTCTGTGTCCAGCGCAGCTTTCCGGCACGCGGGCACAACTGTACGGAACCCCGCTGGGCCGCTCCCCAGCCCGGCCCTATGATCGGCCGCGTGATTCATGACACCCGCATTTCGGCCCTGAACCGGCAGCCTGAGAATCCAGACGGCCGACATGTCCTGCTGTGGGTGCAGGCCACCGTGAGGGAACGCGACAACCACGCCCTGGAATACGCGGTGCAGGAGGCCAACCGCCTGAAGCTGCCCCTGGTGGCGGTCTTCGGCCTGACGCCCGGCTACCCCGAGGCGAACGCGCGGCACTACCTGTACCTCCTCGAGGGCCTGCGGGACCTGCGCGCGGGGCTGGGCAGGCGGGGCGTCCCGCTGCGTGTCGCGCTGGGTGAGCCTGTCGCGGAGGTGAAAAGGGCGGCGCGGGAGGCGGCCCTGGTCGTCACCGATCTGGGCTACATGCGCATCCAACGTCAGTGGCGGGACGACGTGGCGGCGGCGCTGAAGGTCCCATTAATCGCCGTGGAATCCGAGGCGGTCGTGCCGGTGCGGGTCGCCAGCCCCAAGCAGGAGTACGCTGCGCGTACCCTCCGTCCCAAGATCCACCGGCTATGGCAGGAGTACCTGGTCCCGCTCGACACGCATGACCTCGACCACCGGACAGACGACTGGGACCCCGGCCAGGGGGTGGACGACCCGGCGGCCCTCGCGGCACGCCTGCCCATCGACCAGGGTGTGGGGGCAGGCCACGAGACGGGCGGCGAGGGGGCGGCGCTGGCGCGGCTGGCAGACTTCATCGCCCACGACCTCGCGCACTACCACGAGCGGCGCAACGACCCCACCCTGGACGGCAGCAGCCGCCTGAGCGCCTACCTGCATTACGGTCACCTCTCGCCGCTCACGGTCGCCCTGGCCGCGCAGGAACGTCCGGGGCCGGGTACCGACGCCCTGCTCGAAGAACTGGTCGTGCGCCGCGAGCTGAGCTTCAACTTCTGCTGGTATAACCCGGACTACGACCGCTACGAGGGCGTCCCGGACTGGGCACGCAAGACGTTGGAGGAGCACGCGGCTGACCCCCGCCCCGCACAGTACACGCCCGGGCAGCTCGACCGGGGCGAGACCGGCGACCCCTATTGGAACGCTGCCCAGCGCCAGATGGTCCGCACCGGCCGGATGCACAACTACATGCGGATGTACTGGGGCAAGAAATTGCTGGAATGGAGCGCCACGCCGCGCGAGGCCCACGCGACCATGCTCGCCCTGAACAACCGCTACGAGCAGGACGGCCGCGACGCCAACAGTTTCGTGGGTGTGAGCTGGGTGCTGGGCCTGCACGACCGCCCCTGGGCGCGCCACCCCGTGTTTGGGACCGTGCGCAGCATGAGCGCCTCCGGGCTGCGGCGGAAGTTCGACATGGAGGCGTATGTGGAGGCCTGGGGCGGCTGAGACGGGACGCCTCCGGGCACCACGGCCCCGTTTCGCTCCCCGGCCGCGCCAAAGTCGGCTAGACTACCGGGCATGATCGGAGGGCGGCCATGAGTGCCACAGGCACGATCTTTGAGGGCTTCCGGCTGCTGAGGCCGCTGGGGCAGGGGTGGCTGGGGCAGGTCTTCACCGCCCAGAACCTCGACGGCGCCGGTGTGCAGGCGCTGCGCGTCGTGTCGCCGGAGCTGGTGGCGCAGCCGGGCCTGATGACCCAGTTCCGGCGCCTGTTCGCCAAGTGGCGCCGGCTCTCGCACCCCAACATCCTGCTGCCCGACGACCTGCTCGAGCGCGAGCAGCATGTCATGTACGCCATGCCGCTGGCGCAGAGCGGCAGCGTGCGCCAGTTGCTGCAGTCGCAGGTGCGCGCGGGCGAGTTCCTCGACCTGCTCGTCGCGGTGGACCTGGCGCGGCAGGCGGCGGGCGCGGTCGCCTACGCCCACGAGCACAACCTCATGCACGGCGACCTCAAGCCCGAGAACCTGCTGCTCACGCCCGCGCGGGCGCTGCTGGGGCGCCGGGCCTACGGAGTCCTGGTGTCGGATTTCGGGGTGGCCGAGCTTCAGGCCTTCACGCATGGTACGCACGACCGCCAGATCATGAGCGCGCCCGCCTACATGGCACCCGAGCAGTTCCGCGGAGTACGCAGCGAGACGCGCAGCGACCTGTACGCGCTGGGCGTCATGCTCTACGAGCTGCTCACCAACCTCGTGCCCTTTGAGACACGCGACCTCGCCGAGGCGATGGACAAGCACCAGCACGTCGCGCCGATTCCGCCGGGGCAGATCCGCTACGACATCCCGCCCGACCTCGAAGAAGTCGTCCTGACCTGCATGGCCAAGGCGCCGCAGGACCGCTACCGCACGGCGGCCGAGCTCGAGGAACAGCTTCAGCGCGTGATGAATACCCTGCTGCCGCAGGGGCCGCAGCCGACCGTGGTGCTGCCGGACATTCCCGAGCCGCCCGCGCCGCGGATCGAACCGCTGCGCGACCGCAAGCCCTACGCGCGCCTCCAGATCTGTGACGCGGCCGGGCTCCTGCTGCGCGTCGAACCGCTGACCGGCGACGTCGTGACCATCGGGCGCGCGCCGGGCAACTCCATCGTGCTGGAACACGCCGGCGTGTCGCGCCACCATCTCAGTCTGGACCTCAGTGACGAGGGCGAGGTGCACGTCACCGAACTCGGCTCGACGAACGGCACGACCCTGGGCGGCGAGGCGCTGCCGCTGCGCGCGCCCCTGCGTTGGCCCGACGGCGGCGTGCTGCGCGTCGAGCCGTTCTGGCTACGGCTCCAGCCGCCGCAGCGTGTGGTGCAGCAGGCCCGCATCGCCCTGCTCGTCGAGGACAACGACCTCACGCTGGACCCCGGCGCTTCCGTCCTGCTGCCGGTCAAACTCTCGAATACCGGGCGCACGGTGGACCACTTCCGGCTGGAAGTCGAGGGTGTGCCGGCCGAGTGGGTGCAGAACCTGTACCACGAGGTGCAGCTCAACCCCGGCATGTCGGGCGAGACCACCCTGAAGATCCAGGTGCCGCGCGCGCCCACGTCGCGGGCCCAGACCTACGACGTGCGCGTGCTGGCCCGCAGCCGCGAGAACCCGGCCGAGTACGGCACCGCGCCGATGAGGTGGACGGTCAAACCCTTCACCGAGACCGTCACCGAGTTCAAACCGGTGCGTCGCAGTGCGTGGCGCCGCACGCACTATCAGCTGCACATGGTGAACGTCTCGAACGTCACCGTGACCTACGCCCCGACGGTGGGCGACGACGAGGGTGAGGTGAAGCTCGAGGCGCCCTGGAGCCAGATTCAGGTGCCGGCCAGCGGCAACCTCTCGAACGTCATTCCAGTGCGCACCATCGCCTACAACTACATGATGCGGCTGCGTGAGGGCATCGGGAAGGTGCGCGTGACCGGCCTGCCCGAGACGCTGACGCTGGAACCGGGCGCCGCCTACGACCAGCGGCTCGACGTGCGACTGCCCATGCGCTGGATCGCCGCGCCGCGCCCGCGCACGTTGCAGTACCACCCCAACCCCGATACGGGCGTGGACCGCGCGACCAACCTGTCGCTGCTGCACCTGCCGCTCATTCCGCTGTGGGCGCTGCCCATCGCGCTCCTCATGGCGCTGGGCCTGGGCTTCTGGCTCTTGCAGGAGCCGCGCGTGGTCGTGAGCGTCGAGCCGCAGAACCCGGTGGTCGGCCAGCCCTTCACCCTGAAGTTCCAGTCGCAGAACGCCACGCGCATCGAGGTGCAGCCCTTCGGCAAGACCGTGACGAACACCAACGGCACCCTGCTCGTGCCTCAGGGCGTCAAGGAACCGACCAACGTACAGCTCATCGTGCATGGGCGCGTCCGCAACACGCAGGCCAGCGTGCAGGTGCAGCCCAAGGTGCTCGCGCCGGTCCTCAAGACCTTCACGGTCACGCCGCAGAACATCACGCCGGGACAGCAGGCCACCGTGCGCTGGGATGTGGAGGGAGTGCAGGAGGTCAACATCGAGCCCTTCGGCACCGTACCGGCCAAGGGCGAGCAGCGCTATACGGTCGAGGCCGACACGACCTTCCGCCTCAGTGCCAGCAACGGCGGCGGCCAGGTGGACCGCGCCTACCCGGTCAAGGTGCTGCCGGCGGCCATCGAACTGTTTCAGATCGAGCCGGCCGAGGCGGCCGTAGGCCAGACGGTCACCCTGCGCTGGCGGGTGCGCAACGCCCAGAGCGTGACCCTCGAACCCCTGGGCAGCGTCGCCAGTAGCGGCCAGACGAAGTGGCAGGTCAAAGGTGAGCAGGCGTTCGTGCTGCGGGCCAACGTGAGCGGCGGCGCGCCCATCAGCTCGACCCAGACACTGCGGGTGCCGGCCCCAGTCATCGAGACGTTTCAGGTGACGCCCGCGCAGGCGCGCATCGGCGACCCTGTAACAGTCACCTGGAAGGTCCGCAACGCGCCGAACGTGACCATCGACCCGCTTGGCGCGGTCGAGGCGCAGGGCCAGCGCAGTTTCGTGATGGACACGGGCAACCGCGTGTTCCGCCTGCAGGCCAGCAACGGCGCGACCACCACCGAACAGAGCTACAGCGTGAGCGCCGAGGCCCGTGTGCCCAGTGTCAGTGAGGTCAGTGTCTCGCCGCGCAAACCCCGCGCCGGGTCGCCGGTCACGCTGACGTGGTCGAGCCAGGACGCCCAGAGCGTCGAGCTGACCGGGCTGCCGCAGGGCACGCTGTCTCTGTCGCCCTCGGGCAGCACCATCATTGCCGCGCCGAGCGGCAACGTCACCCTGACCTTCACCGCGCGCGGCAGTGGGGGCAGTGCCAGCCGCTCGCTGTCGCTGCCGGTATTGCCGGCGGCCAGTAGTGCGGCGGCCACGCCGGCCGTGACCATCACCACTCCAGTTCGCAATCCCACGGTCCAGGGCAGCGCGTCCCAGGGGGCAACGCGGCCCGCGACGCCCACGCCCAATCCGGCAGGTGGAAACGCGCCTCCCCGCAACTCTAGCAACACCCAGAGCGGCGCGGCGACCACAGCACAAACACCCACGGTGCAGCCGAAGCCCGCGACCGGCAATGCAGCAACGACCGGCGGCGCGGCGGCCCCACGCGGCACTCAGCCTGCGGTCACCCCGAACGGCGGAGCAGCCGCCACGGTCGCCCCTACTCCCCGGCCCCAGCCGGTGACTCCAGTCACCCCCACCCCAGTGACCCCGACGCCGCCCCCGCGGCCCCAGATCGTGAGTTTTGGGGCCAACGCCACCATCGTCAAGGCCGGGCAGATCACCAAACTGAGCTGGCAAGCTACCGGCATCAAGACGGTGAAGGTGTTCCCGCAGGGCCTGCCCACCAGCCCGAGCGGCAGTCTCCAGGTCCGCCCGGCGCGCACCACGACCTACACCCTCGTCGCCGGCACCCAGACCCGCTCGCTGACCATCGTCGTCATTCCGCGTGCGGGGACGCCCACTACCGCGCCCACGGGCAATGCCCCTCAGAACGGCGGGACGGCCTCCACGGGCCAGACCTCCACGACTCCGCAGGCACCGACCACGCCGGCCGCCAGCACACAGACGCCTCCTGCTACGCCCGCCGGGTCCGCCGCTTCCGGGACGCCCGGCCAGACAGCTGTGGGGGCACGGCCGGCGAACGCCTCGGCCGTGACCATCGAACGCTTCGAGGCCAGCGAGACGACCGTGTCGCGCGGCACCCGCATCACCCTGAGCTGGGACGTGGCGAATTCCAACAGCATCTTCTTGTCGCCGGGCATTGGCAAGCAGGCAGCGAGCGGCTCGGTCGAGCGCTCGATCCTGCGGGACACCGTCTTCAAGATCGAGGCGCGGCGCGGGTCTCAGATCGTGACCCGGCAGCTCACGGTCAAGGTCGAGTGACGCCGGGTAGGATGGCCTGACCCCCTTCCCCTCTCCGGCCGCCGCGCCGTGACCCTGCCCACAGGAGGACGCCTATGAGCACCGGACCGCTCGTGAAAGCCAAGATCCAGAGCATCGAGGGCAAAAAGATCGAAGTGACCTGCCTGTTCAACCCCAAGGAATACCAGCTTCAGCGCAGCAACAACTGGGGCTCGGCCGAGAACAGCACCAAGAACGCCTTCGACCTGACCTTTTCGGGCAGCAGCGGCGCCAAGCTGAGCATGCAGCTCTTTTTCGACACCTACCTTCAGGGCCGCGCGCCCGGCTCGGTGGAGGCCCAGGACGTACGCATCTACACCGATCCGCTGTGGCAGCTCATGAACATCGACGACACGCTGCGCGACCCCAAGACCCAAAAGGGCCGCCCACCGCGCGTGCTGTTCACCTGGGGCAAGAACTGGCTGTTCAATGCCGTGATCACCAGCATGCAGCAGCAGTACACCATGTTCACGCCCTCGGGCATGCCGGTGCGGGCGATGGTCACGGTCGAGTTTCAGGAGTCGGCCGAACACCGCACCCTGATGGCCGACGGCACCTCGGCCCGCAGCGAGGCCATCCGGGACGTGGCGGCCAGCGTGGTCGGCGACCTGCGCAAGCGGTTCCGGTAGGCCGCCGTGACCCAGCCCCCCACGTCCATCAACCTGCGCGGCGCCGTGCCGCACTTCTACATCCGCATCGACGGCGACCTCGCCACCGACGAGATGCAGAGCCTCGACTCGCTGAGCATCGAGAGCAGCCTGCACCTGCCCGACATGGCATCGCTCGTGCTGCGCGACTTCACGCCGCTGCGCGAGCAGGCGCAGGGCTACCGTTTCGTGGACAACGAAAAGGGCAAGTTCGTGAACGGCAAGTCGCTGACCATCACCATCAAGGTGGGCACCCACGAAGAGGTCAACGTCTTCGACGGCGAGATCGTCGAGGTCGAGGCGCAGCTTTCGGGGCACGGCCAGCGCCTGCTCGTGCGGGCCTTCGACCGCCTGCACAAGCTGTCGCGCGGTACCTTTACCCGCACCTTCCAGAACGTGACCGACATGGACGTGGTGCGCAAGGTGGCCGGCGAACTGGGATTGACCGCTCGGACCGGCCCGGCCAACTTCGTGCACGACTACGTCCTGCAGAGCAACCAGACCAACCTGGAGTTCCTGCGCGGGCGGGCGGCGGCGCTGGGCTACCTGCTGTTCGTGGACGGCAAGGAACTCAACTGCGTGCCGGTCGAGAGCATGGGCCACGCGGGCGACCTGCAGTGGGGCGTGAACCTCAGCGAGTTCACGCCGCGCGTGAGCAGCCTCGACCAGGCCAAGCGGACCACCGTTCGCGGCTGGGACCCACAGCGCAAGCAGGCGGTCGTGAGCAGCGCCGGCCGGGGCAAGGGCGAGCCGCAGGCCGGAGCGGCCGGCGAAGAAGACCTCTCGCAGGAATACACCGAGACCTCGCGCGTGGTACGCCAGGAGAAACTGGCCGAGGCCTACGCACAGGGCAGCGCCGACCAGAAACGCCAGAAGTTCCTGGAAGCCAGCGGCGTGGCGGGCGGCTACCCCAAGATGACCGCGGGCATGACGGTGGCCCTCAAGGGCGTAAGCGAGCGCTTCGAGGGCACCTACACCCTGTCGTCGGTCACGCACCGCTTCCATACCGACAGCGGCTACGTCACCGAATTCACGGTGAGCGGGATGCGCGGCTCGGACCTCGCCCAGACCCTGACGGGGGCGGGCGGACGCGGCGAGGCAGGGGGCGGCAGCGGCGGCAAACAACCGGGGCTGGTCATCGGCATCGTAACCAACAACGACGATCCCAAGGGCATGGGCCGGGTCAAGGTGAAGTTTCCCTGGCTGTCGGACAAGCACGAGAGCGACTGGGCGCGCGTGGCCTCGGTGGGCGGCGGCGCGAAACGCGGCATGGCATGGCTGCCCGAGGTGGACGACGAGGTCCTGATCGGGTTCGAGCAGGGTGACATGCACCACCCCTATGTGGTCGGCGGCCTCTGGAACGGCGTGGACGCGCTGCCCGAACCCAACAAGAAGCTCGTCAAGGGTGGCAAGACCGTGCGCCGGGTGCAGTACTCGCGCAAGGGCCACAAGATCGTCCTCGACGACAGCGACGACCAGCCCGGCATCACGGTTGAGGACATGAACGGCAACGTCATTCACATCGACAGCCGGACCAACAAACTCACCATCCGCATGAAGGGCGACATCGAGGTCAGTGCCCAGGGCCGCCTCGACCTCAAGGCCCAGACCGGAGTCTCCATCGACGGCGGGGCGGGCGCCGTGACGGTCAGGGGCACGACCATCAAGCTCAACTGAGGCCGGAACCTGCGGGGGAGGGCCGGCGACCTCTCCCCTCTCAGGGCCGGAAATAGTCGCCGTGTTCCAGGTCCTCCATCAGGGTGCGGTGGGTCGGCTGCCAGTTCAGCGTGTCGCGGGTCCACCGGTTGGAGGCGGGCGCGTCCAGGGCGAAGAAACGGCCGATCCAGCCGAAGTGGGCCGCTGCGTTTTCCGGCGCCACCGACACCACCGGCAGGCTCAGGTGCCGGCCGATGGCCTGCGCGATGTCGCGGGTGGCGAGGCCTTCCTCAGCCACGCCGTGCAGCACCGCGCCCGCCGGAGCCCCCTCCAACGCCAGCCGGAAGAGCCGCGCGGCGTCCTGGCGGTGCACCGCCGGCCAGCGGTTCTCTCCATCCCCGATGTAGGCTGAGGCCCCCTGACGCCGCGCTACCTCGACCAGCGTGCGGATGAATCCGGGATCGCCCAGGTCATGGACCGTGGGCGAGAGCCGCACCACCGAGGGCCGCATCCCCTGCCCGGCCAGTGCCAGGGTCTGGGCGGCCGACCCGGCGCGCGGGTTGACGGCCGGGTCGGCCACATCCTGTTCGGTCACGACCTGGCCCGGTGCGGCCCCCAGGATGCCCGAGGCGATAACCAGTGGCCCTCCCGTGCCCGCCAGGACCTCACCGAGCGCCGCGATGGCCCCCTGGTCGCTGCGCAGCGCGCCCGCGAAGTCCGAGAAATCGTGCTTGAACGCGAGGTGAATGACCCCGTCGGAGGCGGCCGCCCCGGCACGCAGGCTGTCCGGGTCGTCCAGGGAGCCGCGCTGGACCTGTGCCCCAGCGCCTTGCAGCGCGGCGGCAGCCGTGTCTGAGCGGGCGAGGCCCACGACCTCATGCCCGGCGGCGAGAAGTTCGGGGATGACGGCGGAACCGATGAATCCGGATGCACCCGTGACGAAGACGCGCATAGTTCGACCTCCAGAAAGAGACGGTGGGCCCACTGCGGACCCGCTCCGATGTCAGCGACTGACATAGATACGCTAGGCCCTCGGCCGGCTGATGTCAATGGCTGACATCACTGGGGGGCGCGGGCTCCGCTAGACTCGGCGCATGGCTCGCTGGACCCCCGATGCCCGCAGCCGTCTGGCCAAGGCCGCGCTGGCGCTGTATATCGAACACGGTTTCGAACAGACCACCGTCGCCGAGATCGCCGGGCGGGCGGGGCTGACCGAACGCACCTTCTTCCGGCACTTCGCGGACAAACGCGAGGTGCTGTTCGGTGGGTCGGCGGTGCTGGAGGCGGGTCTGGTCGCGGCGGTCGCCCAGGTGCCGGACGGCCGGCCCCTGGACATGGTGGTGGCCGCGCTGGAGACGGCCGGCACCTTTTTCATGGACGACCGACGCGCCTGGGCGGGCCAGCGTCAGGGGGTCATCGAGGCGAACACGTCCCTGATGGAGCGCGAGCTGATCAAGCTGCACGCTCTGGGAGGGGCGCTGGCCGGCGCGCTGGTCCGGCGCGGCGTCCCGGAGCCGGCGGCGACCCTGGGGGCCCAGGCCGGCCTCGTCGTGTTCTGGCAGGCCTTCGGGCGCTGGTGCCACGCGGACCCCCCAGCCGACTGGGGGGCGACCGTGCGGCAGGTCCACAGGGAGCTCGGGGCCGTAATCACGGAGAACGGCCCGCCGGACCGGAAGAAGGGAGACCGAGACGAACGGGGCTGACAAAGGCGGGAGCCGGACCTGTCTCCGACTCCCGCCCCCTGTTCGGTCTACTTCAGGCCCGTTACAATCGCTTTCGCCAGCGTGCCCTGCGCGTCGTCGCCGTCGAGGGCCCAGGCCATCGCGCCGCCCAGGCCCTTCTGCTTGATATATGCCATCTTCGTGGCGATGACCTCGGGGTCATCGTAGCTCCAGAAATTGCTGCCGTCGTACTTCCACATCTGCTTGGTGGTCGCGTCGCGGTACACGGTGCCGGGAGCGTTCTTGAGCACCTTGAAGTCCTCGTAGCCGGCCTCGTAGGTGCCGCTGGCCGCGCCGGTCGCCGACTGGTAGAGGCCGTTGTTGGCTGCCGGCACACCCTTCCAGCCGCGCCCGTAGAAGGGAATGCCGACCACCAGCTTGCTCGCGGGCATGCCGGCGTTCAGGAAGGCGGTCACGGCGGTATCGACCGAGTAGTTCTTTGTCACGCCCGTACCAGGGTCCTGCGGGCTGGGGTACAGGTTCGAGTGGAAGTTGGTCGGCCCGGTCGCGTCCCAGGCGCCCCGGAAGTCGTAGGTCATGATGTTGACCCAGTCCACCGCCGACCGGTACCCCGCCGGGTCCTGGTTGGCGATCTTGTCGGCACCGCCCGGCGCAGCAATCGTGAGAAGGTAACCGGACCGCAGGGCGTCGAGCTGGCGCCTGAATTCCTGAAGGAGCAGCGTGAAGTTCTGCTTGTCCTGCGCGCTCACGCCGTTGGTCGGCAGGCCGCCGCCGCCCGGATATTCCCAGTCGATGTCAATGCCGTCGAAGACACCCGCCGCCGCGCCGGTCCCGCCCGCACCGTCGCTGACCGGCAGGTTGCCCCGGATATACACATCGAGGCACGACGCCACCAGGGCCTTGCGCGAGGCGTCGGTACTGGCCGCCGCGCTGAAATTCCGGCTCCAGGTCCAGCCACCCAGCGAGATCAGGACCTTGAGGCCCGGATACTTGACCTTGAGCTTCTTGAGCTGATTGAAATTGCCCTTCAGGGGTTGGCTCCATACGTCGGCCACGCCGTCCACGCTGGTCGCCGCGTCGAAGGACTTGCCGTAGTCGGCAAAGCCGTCACCGCCGTCACCGTTGCCGCTCTCGGCGCGGGTCACGATGTTGCAGCGGTAGGTACCTCCCTCGTTGTACACGTTGCCGAAGGCGTAGTTGATGTGGGTGAGGCCAGCTGCCGTGCCGCTCGTGTCGATATTCTTGACCTGATAGTTGCGTCCGTAGATGCCCCACTGCGAGAAATACGCCACCCGTTTGAAGCCCGAGGTGCTGGGGGGTGGGGTGGTGCCGCCGATGCTGACGGTGACGCTGGCCGCCGCCGTCGCCGCGTTGCCCGCCGCATCGTAGGCCTTGGCCGAGTAGGCCCGGCTGCCGTTGTCGCTGGCGGTCACAGCGTCGCTCCAGGTGTACGGCGCCCCCGTGTCGGTGCCCAGCAGGCGCGTGCCCTGGTAGAACTCCACCCTGCTCACACCCACGTTGTCGCTGGCCGAGGCGCTCAGGCCCACGTTGCCCGCCACCGTCACAGTCGCTGGGCTGGCACTCAGACTGACCGTGGGGGCCGTCGTATCGCCGCCGGTGGGGGGCGTGGTGGTGCCACTGCACGCCGAGCCGTTGATGGTACAGGTGCTCACGCCGCTCAGGGTGCCGGAGCCGTCGTAGTTGACGACGACGCTGCCGCCCGCCGGAATGGTCGCGCCGCCCCAGGTGTTGGGGGTGACGGTGTAGAGGCCGCTGCTGTCCTTGCTGATCGCGCCGCCCGCGCCCCAGACGCTGCTACCTGCCGCGGCATTGCCGTTGAACTTGAACTTCAGCGTCCAGCCCTGGATCGCCGCCGTGCCGGGGTTGCTCAGGGTAATCCGGCCGGAAAAGCCGGTGTCCCACTGGCTGGTGGCCTCGAAGGTGACGGTGGGACCGCTTACCGCCTGCGCCCCCAGGGACGCGGCGACCGGCGTGCCGGCCTGCGCCGCGGGGGACGACTGCCCGTCGCAGGCGGCCAGCACCAGGGCGAGGGTGAGCAGAACTGAACGGGACATGACGAGTCTGGACATGACTGACCTCCGGACCCCACGGGGGGCACTGACGGGGAAGAACCGAACAACAGGCTGAAATGAACACCATTAGAAAATCACAACCCGTTTTGGAAAAGATGTTGAAAATTTCTATCACCCTAGACAACCTGAGAACTGTTTTTAATCTGGTTGGGATCTAGAAGTCAGCAGAGCCCAGCGTCTCGTGGCTCAGAAGTTCATAGAGGCACGAGCACCGACGGCCGACGATGCCGGGGCGACCACATCGCCCCGGCATCGTCAAATCCGTAGATCCCCGTCATCACGCCAAAATTCTGCGAGGTCATCCAGAAAACCGGGTGAGAACCGGCACCCCTGATCAGGAGACGACCTCTCGGATACTCCATTTTCGGCATCAGCAGACGACCGCTTGACAAAAATAATTTTCTCCCTAATGCTGAATTGGCAGTAAAGAATTTTCAGGTTTCAGGCCATCCGCCGGCCCGGCTTCGGTGGCGCGTTTCTTTTCAGGAGGTTCCGTGACCACATTTTCCACCTCCTCCCCGGCCACCTCATCTCCGGCCCTGCCTGGAGGCGCGCTGGGCCGCATCCGGCTGGAGGCTGACCACCTCTCACCCAGCCTGCGCCGGGTGGCCGACCACGTCCTTCAGGACGCCGACAACGTGGTGCACCAGAACATCACCGAGCTGGCCCTGAGCGTGGGCGTGGGTGAGGCGACCATCACCCGCCTGTGCCGCAAGCTGAATTTCGCGGGCTTTCACGCCTTCAAGCTGGCGCTGGCCGCCGACGTGATGAACCGCACGCCCGCGCCGCCCCCCGGCGGCGACAGCCTGGCCGCCCGCGCCGCCCGGCTACTGCACTTCACGACCCAGACGCTGGAAAACACGGTGCAACTGCTCGACGCGGCGGCAGTCGAGCGCGTCGCCACCCACCTGGCCCGTGCGCCGCGCGTGGTGCTGGCCGGGCAGGGCAACAGCGGCCTGCTGGCGCAGTATTTCGCCAACCGGCTGATGCGGCTGGGCATCACGGCGTCCGTGTCGACCGATCCCCATATCACGGCCGTAGGCATCAGCACCCTGCCGGGCGGCGGCGTGGTCATCGGCCTGAGCAGCAGCGGCAGCACCATCGACACCGTGCAGCACCTGCAACTGGCGCGCAACCATGGCCACTACACGGTCGCCGTCACGCACCGGGCCAGCAGCCCGATCACCCGCTACGCCAGCGACGTGCTGTTCACGGCCGCGCAGGAAGACCCCCTGAGCGACAGTGTGCTCGACACCCTCACGAGCCAGGCCCTGATGCTCGAACTGCTGTATGCGGCCATCCTGCCCAAGCGTCCCGAAGCCCACACCCTGCTGCGCGTCACCGCCGAATCCGTCGTCGACAAGAAGTTCTGAGGCCCCCGCCCCCTCACGTCCCCCGGAGGAACCCCCATGACCGTGACCCGCCCGAAAGCCGCCCGCCTGATCATCCTCGGCCTGAGCCTCTCGCTGGGGACGGTCATGAGTACCGCCGCCGCGCAGCAGAAGGTCGAACTCCAGTTCTGGACGTGGTATCTCAGTCCCAAGTTCGACACGTACATCAAGACCACCCTCGCGGCCTTCGAGAAGGCGAACCCGAACATCACGGTCAAGTGGTTCGACAAGCAGGACAGCATGGTGCAGGACTTCATCTCCAGCGTGAACCTCGGCGGCGCCCCCGACGTGATCAACCTGAACATTGACGAGACGGCCAAGGCGGCTCAGAACGGCTTTCTGCGCGACGTGAGCGCCCTGACGCCGCGCGCCACCCTGACCGCCACCTACTATCCCCAGAGCCTGACCAACTTCACCTCGGGCGGCAAGGTGTACGGCTACCCCTGGTACGGCTGGCTCAACGAAGGCGTCATGCTCTACAACCCCGACCTGTTCAAGAAGGCCGGCATCACGGCCGCGCCGCGCCGCACGAGCGAGCTGCTGACGATGGCCAAGACCATCAAGGACAAGACCGGCGCCTACGCCTGGGTACCCGCCCTGAAGGACCCCAACACGGCGTCTTTCCTGGGCTACTTCTACGCCGAGGGCCTGCCCATCTACGACGCAGGCGGCAAGGCGGTCTTCAACACGGCGGCCCACGCGGCGCTGCTCCAGCAGTACGTGACGCTGTACAAGGGCGGCTACATCCCCGAAGACGTGGTGCGGCGCGAGGCTTTCCAGGTCGCCACCGAGCTCTACGCCCAGAACCGCGTGGCCCTCATCGTGGGCGGCCCGCAGGCCCTGACCCGCATCAAGGACACCAACCCGGGGCTGTACGCCAAGACGGTCGTGACGAGCGCGCCGCTGGGCAAGGCCGGGGTGCAGACCGGCGGCAGCATGGACCTCGTGGTGCCCACCGCCAGCAAGCACCCCGCCGAGGCAGCCAAGCTCGCGGCCTTCATGACCAGCAACGCCAGCCAGATCGCCTTTGCCAGGGTGGTGCCGGTCGTGCCCACCACCCGCGCCGCACAGAGCGACGCCCTGTTCAAGCAGACGGGCAGCGACCCGGTCGCCCGCGCCACGGCGCTCGTCGGCTCGTCGGGCCGCCTCATCAACCCCGGTTACAAGGCGCCCACCAACAGCGACGACCTCTACAAGAACCTGAACGACAACATCGAGGCGGCACTGCTGGGCCGCAAAACGGCGCAGGCCGCCCTGAACGACTCGGTGGCCTACTGGAACGCGAATATGAAGAAATGAGGGCCGGGCGGCCCGCCGACCTGGACACATGCGGCTGGAGATGAGGGTCCGTCCCGGCGCAGGCTCCGGGGCAATCCGAAGTCGCGGGCTGTCCTCCGCTCAGTCCCCTCCGCATCTCGCTCCCACCTGCTTCCTCTCCGGCCCGTTGCCTGCACCCGTTCGCGCGGGCCCGGCGGTGGGCCGTACGCCGTAAAGGAATTTCTATGCGCGCTTCCTGGCGGGACACCCTGCTCTCCTACGCCTTCCTGGCCCCAGCCCTGGTGCTGCTGACCCTGTTCACCTTCTACCCCCTGGCCTACGGCTCGTATCTGGGCTTTACCGAATACGGCGGCGCCCGCTTCGCGCAGGGACTGGCCCCCAAATGGGTCGGGCTGGAGAACTTCCGTACCCTGCTGGCCGACCCGCTGTTCCTGACCTCGCTGGGCAACAGCCTGAAGTACCTGCTGGTCGTGCCCGCGCTGCAACTCGCCTCGCTGGCGGTGGCGGTCCTGGTGAGCCGTGAGTTGCCCGGCATGGCCTTTTTCCGGGCGGCGTACTACGTGCCGGTCGTGACGAGCGTATCGCTCGCCGCCGTGATGTGGGAGTGGGTCTTTAACCGCGAGGGCACGCTGAACTGGGCGCTGGGAGCGCTGCACCTGCTGCCGGCGGGCGGAGCCTTCGGCTGGCTGAACAATGAGCACACCGCCTTCTGGGCCGTGATGCTCGTGACCTTCTGGCGCGGTTTCGGATACTACATGGTGCTGTATCTGGCGGGCCTCCAGAGCATTCCCGCCGAGCTGGAGGAGGCAGCGGTCCTCGACGGCGCGAGCGCGTGGCAACGCTTCTGGCGCGTGACCGTTCCGATGATGAAACCGACCATCCTGCTGTGTTCGCTGCTCTCGACCATCGCGGCGCTGCGGGTGCTGGAGGAGGTGCTCGTCCTGACCAACGGCGGGCCGCTGAACTCGACCTACACGGCGCTGATGTACGTGTACTCCAAGGCGTTCCAGGGCTTCAACTTCGACTACGGGCTGGCGAGCGCTGCCGGGCTGGTTGTGGCGGCCGTGGCGCTGCTGCTCTCGCTGGCGAACTTCCGGCTCTTCCGCGAGTCGGATGGCGAGGGGGGCCGCGCATGAGCGCCGTCACCCGCCCCGCGTCGCGTACCCAGGCCCGCACGCGCCGCACTGCCTCGCCGCGTAAGGTAGGGCGGCTGGTGCTGCGCTACGTGCTGTTGGTGGGCGTGTTGCTGTTCGCCGTGTTTCCCTTCCTGTGGACCCTCGCCATCGCCCTGACCGACAAGACGGCGGGCGGCAGCATCTACGCCTTTCCGGCCAGCCTGTTCCCGCGCGCGGTCACGCTGAACAACTTCATGGAGGTGTACCGCACCTTCGGTCTGGGCAAATACATCTGGAACAGCGTCTCGATCACGGCCCTCACGGTGGTGGGCACGCTGATCGTCTCGGCGCTCGCGGCCTACCCGCTGGCCCGCTTCCGCTTTCCGGGTCGCGAATTGATTTTCGGCGTGATCGTGGCGACGCTGGTGCTGCCGGGCGAGACCACCTTCATCGTGAACACCCTGACCCTGAAAAAGATAGGGCTGCTGGGGACCCACCTCGGCGTGGTCCTGCCGACCGTCGCCGGAGCCTTCGGGATCTTCCTGATGCGCCAGGCGTTTCTGGCTGTGCCGCACGCCCTGCTGGAGGCGGCGCGCCTCGATGGTGCGGGCGAGTTCACGGTCCTGACCCGCATCATGCTGCCCCTTACGCGGCCCTCGCAGGCGGCGCTGGGCATCTTCACGCTCGTCACGACCTGGAACGCCTACTTCTGGCCCATGCTCGTGCTCTCGGCCGCGCCCGACAAACTGCCGCTGTCGGTAGCGGTCCTCAAGCTCAAGGGGCAGTTCAACTACGACCCCTTCAACATCGCCGCCGGGGCTCTGTTCATGATGGTGCCCGTGCTGCTCGTGTTTCTGGCGGCCCAGAGGCTGTTCATGCGCGGCCTGGAAGGAGCGGTGAAGTGAGCGACCTCTCGCCCAACCGCACCCTGATCGTGGACCTGCCGGGGCCGGACCTCACGCCGGACCAGGGCCGTTTTCTCCGTCAGCACGGCTTCGGGGGCGTGTGCCTGTTCGCCCGCAACATCACGGCCCCGGAGCGCACCGTCCGCCTCATCCGCGACCTGCGGGACGCCTTGGGCCACGACGCCCTGGTGGCGACCGACCAGGAAGGGGGCGCGGTGCTGCGCCGCCTGGACGTGCCCCTGCCCCCCACCCCGCAGGCCCTGGGCGTGATCGGCTCCGAGGCCGCCGCCCACGAAGCCGGAGCGGTCGCCGCGCGCGGACTGATCGAGTTGGGCATCAACTGGAACTTCGCCCCCAGTCTGGACGTGAACAGCAACCCCCGTAACCCGGTCATCGGCGAGCGGTCCTTCAGTGCCGACCCCGCCGAGGTCGCCCGCCTGGGCGTGGCCTGGGCACTGGGCAGCGAGGCCGCCGGGGTCATGGCGTCGGTCAAGCACTTTCCGGGTCACGGCGATACAGCCCAGGACAGCCACCTGACCCTGCCCACGGTGAACAAGCCGCGTGCCGAACTGGAGGCGACCGAATGGCTGCCGTTTCGCGCCGCTGTGCAGGCTGGGGTGGGCAGCGTGATGACCGCCCACATCCTGTACCCGGCCCTGGACCCGGCGCGGCCCGCGACCCTCTCGCCCGCCGCTTTGACCGGGCTGCTGAGGCAGGACTGGGGTTACGACGGCGTGGTTGTGACCGACGCGACCGATATGCGGGCCATTGCCGACCATTACCCGCGCGGCTCGGCGGCTCCGGCGGCGTTGGCGGCCGGGGCCGACGCGGTCCTGAGTTGCGGGCACGGTTCGCTGGCCCTGCACGCTCAGAACGCCGCCGCCCTAGCCGAAGCCCTCGCGGCGGGCACCCTGAGCGCCGAACGGCTGGCCGAGGCGCAGGCCCGGCTGGCGCGCGCCGCCCTGCGCTTTTCCGGCATGCCGCGCCCGTATCCGCCCGCGCAGCACGGGGCCGACCAACAGGCCGTGCAGGACTGGGCCGCCCGCAGCCTGCGCTGGCAGGGCACGCCGCCCGCCCTGGACCCGGCGGGGCCGGTCCTCCTCGTGGCTCCCGAGTCGGCGGCCCTCGGGGGGCCCTACGGCGACTTCCTGGGCGGCGCGGCGCTGGCGGCCAGCCTGCGCGGCATGTTCCCCCACCTCCAGGTTGCGCTGCACGGCGGCCACGATTCCGGCGCTGCCGAGGCCCTGCTAGCCCAGTTTCCCGGCACGCCCGTCCTGCTGGCGACCACCGGCCGCTGGGGCGTCTCGGCCGCTGAGGCGCGGCTGGCGGCCGGTCTGCGGCAGAGTCGGCGCCCGGCGCTGCATCTGGCCCTGTGGTCCCCGGAGACGGTGGAAGCGCTGGGCCTCCCCGCCATCGTCACCCACGGCTTCCGGCCGACGAACCTGCGGGCTTTGGGGGCCGCGCTCGCTACGCTACGGCTCCATGCCCCGCACTGATGCGCTCTCCCCCCCGGCCCCTTCCACCACCCTCGAAGGGCAGGTCCTCACTCCGGAAGGCACCTTCCGGCCCGGCCGCCTGCAATTCGGCACCCACGTCGGGACTTTCGAGGCGCTGGACGAGGCCCCGGACCGCTGGATCGTCCCCGGCTTCATCGACTCGCACGTGCACGGCGGCGGTGGCGGCGACACGATGGACGGCCCCGAGGGGGTCCGGACCCTGGCCCGCGAGCATGCGCGCTACGGCACCACCACCCTGCTCCCCACGACCATCACGCAGACCTGGGACCGGGTCTTGGCGGCCCTGCGCGGCGTGCGCGAGGTCATGGAAGCGGGCGGCGTCCCCGGCGGGGCCAATCTCGTGGGCGCACACCTCGAAGGCCCCTTCATCAGCATGGGCCGCCTGGGTGCCCAGCCACCCCACGCCGTGGACCCGGCCCCGGAACGGGTGGCCGAGGCCCTCGCCACCGGAGTCGTGCGCGCCGTGACCCTGGCCCCCGAGCTGCCCGGCGCCCTGGAGGCTGCCCTGGCCTTCGCGGCGGCCGGAGTGCGGGTGGGTGTGGGCCACACCCTGGCGGACGCCGACACCGTAGCCGCCTTCCTGCAGGCCGTGCGCGGGGCCGGGGGCCGGGTGGCCGCCACCCACCTCTTCAACGCGATGGGCGGCGTCGAGGGCCGCGCGCCGGGGCCGGCCGGCGCCCTGATGGCCGACCCGGAGGCGTATCTGGAAATCATTCTGGACGGCCATCATGTTCATGACCTCGCCTTCCTGCTCGCCCGCGCGGCGGCGCCAGGGCGGGTGGTGCTCGTCTCGGACGCGATGCGCGCCGCCGGCCTGGGAGACGGGTACAGCGAACTGGGCGGCCAGCCGGTCACGGTGACCGGCGGACGCGCGACCCTTCTCAACGGCTCGCTGGCCGGCAGTGTGCTCACACTGGACGCGGCGCTGCGCCGCGCGGTGGCAGCAGGCGTCCCTCTGGCCGAGTCTGCGAGGATGCTTGGAGCAGTTCCCGCCGCGTCACTGGGGCTGCGAGACCGGGGTGAGCTGCGCCCCGGTCTGCGCGCCGATGTGATCGCTCTGAGCCCCGACCTGACTATCGAGAGAGTCTATGTGGGCGGCCAGCCCATCCCCCTGCACTGATTGCCCTGGCCTGATCTATCTCCCCGGAGGTTCTATGACCGCAGACCTACCCCCCTCCTCTGCCCGTCCACTGATGCTGCGCGAGGCGGCCGAGGCCCCCGGCGTCATCGCCCGGCAGCCGATCCTGAACCACCAGGTAAATGCCGGGCTGCTTGCGGCGCTGCGGGACACCCCGCCGGCCTACGCGGTCACGCTCGCGCGTGGTAGCAGCGACCACGCCTCGACCTTTCTCAAGTACGCCCTGGAAACCGCGCTGGGCCTGCCCGTGGCCAGCCTGGGGCCGAGCGTGCATACGCTGTATGGGGCACGGCTACGTCTGCGGGGCGCCCTGGTCATGGCCGTCTCACAGTCGGGCGCGGGGCCGGACGTGGTCGAGACCCTGGAGATGGCCCGCGAGGCCGGTGCCCTCACCGTCGCTCTCGTCAACGTCGAGGACAGCCCGCTGGCCGCCGCTGCCCAGTTCGTGGTGCCGCTGCGCTGCGGCGAGGAACAGGCCGTGGCCGCCACCAAGAGCTACCTCGCCAGCCTGAGCGCCCTCCTGCCGATCATCGCCCAGCTCGGCGGCGACGTGGCCCTGCAAGATGCCCTGGACCGCCTCCCGGCCGTGCTGGAACAGACCCTGGCGCTAGAGGATCAGGCGCGCGAACTGGCCCGGCACTACCGCAACGAGGAGCGCCTGATTGTGCTCTCGCGCGGCCTGCACTGGGGCATAGGGCAGGAACTGGCGCTGAAGTTGCAGGAGACGGGCGGCATCCAGGCCGGGGCCTACAGCGCCGCCGAATTCAGCCACGGTCCCAAACGCCTCCTGACAGGCGGCGTGCGCCTGCTGGGCCTCACCTCGGCCGACGCCGCGTGGCCGGCCACCCAGGGGGCCTATGAGGCCCTGCGGGGCGACGGCGCCGCTCTGCTCACCCTCGGCCCGGCCCAGGGCAGCACGCTGGCCACCCCCCCCAGCGGCCATCCGCTGACTGATCCGCTCGTCAGCGTCCTGGCCGGCTACCTCTTTGCCGGGCACCTCTCGCTGCACCGTGGCCTAGACCCCGACGCCCCTCCCCTCCTAAGCAAGGTGACCCGTACCCGCTGAATCGTCCCTCTTTTCTTTCACTCTCCTGCACGACACACCTGAGCGATTGCAAAAACTCGGGGTGGAGGGCAGGAGGGTTTTATTAGGCCCAATCCATCCGATATTATATGTTTTAAGCTAAAAATTTTTGTATTAATTGCCTGATAACAGTATAAAATCATGAAATCTCTCGACGACACACCTGAGCGATTGGCCGTTTTACCGACGACACATCTGAGCGATTGGGGCATTTCCTCGACGACACACCTGAGCGATTGGCCTGCTTCTCCCGACGACACACCTGAGCGGTTGGCTCTTCTCCCGACGACACACCTGAGCGATTGGCTACGACACACCTGAGCGATTGGCTACGACACACCTGAGCGATTGGGGGCTTCTCCCGACGACACACCTGAGCGATTGAGGGCTTCTCCCGACGACACACCTGAGCGATTCCCTACGACACACCTGAGCGATTGAGGGGTAAAAGCAGCGTCCTGGACGAAGTTTTGCCTGACGCTCTTGATGATGATCAATCAATGTATTTATTCAAATCTTTTCTGTTTATAGGCTTTAAGATTCAATCAATCAAAGGAGGCCCGTGACGACCGACCGACCAACCCGCTTCGACGAACTGAACCTCTCCCGACTCAATCTGATCTCGGCCGTGGACCAAGCTGATGTCAGCGAGTGGGACGTGACCTACGAGGCGCAGGGCCGGGTGGTGCGGGTCCGCTGCGAGGCTTTGCCTAAATATGCCGTGCCACACGGCCTGGACAGCGATGTGACGGCGGCGCTCATCAACCTGTACATCGAGCTGAAGGAGCCTGAGGACGGCCGCTTCTCGGTCAGTGCCACAGCCCTGATCAAACTCTGCGGCTGGCACAATACCGGCAAATACCATGCCACCCTGCGTCAGTGCCTGGAACGGTTGCACACCTCGTCCTACAGCGTCAGTGGGGGCTGGCGTGACCACCCACGCGGCCGCTGGACCCACGCCAAATTCCATTTCATCGAATCGCTGGATTTCAGTAGTGCCGACAGCAGCGGCTCCTTCGACGAGCGCACCATGATCTCGGGCCGCCTGGCTGACGCCATCGTGGCAAGCATCCGCAGCGGCTACGTCAAGCCGCTCGACTCGGAATTCATGCTCTCGCTCTCGCGCCCCCGGACTCGCGCCCTGTACCGGATTCTTGACGGCGCGCGTTACGACCCGCAGCGTCCTGACGAGCGGGTAGACACCCTGGAAGTCAACCTGATCAACTGGGCGGACCAGTGCAAGATTCCAAGCACCATCCCCGGCAACATCCGGCGCGCCCTGGCCTCGCCGCACGAAGAGCTGGTCAAGCGCGGATATCTGCGCGACGTCACCCTCACGGGGCGGGGCCGCGACCAGATGATCCGGTACGAGTTCGTGCGCGAATTCACGCCGATGGACCCGGTGCTCTCGCGGCGCTTCCGGACCTACGGCGTAGCCGACGGTGTGGCCCGCCGGCTGGTGCGCGAGGTGGGTCAGCCCTTTCTGACCGAGTCGATGGACCGCTTCGACCGTCTGGTCCGGGCAGGGGTGCTCGTGGTCAAAAAAAGCAAAGCGGCGGCCCTTATCCACCTGATCCAGAATCCGGACGAGTACCCCTATCCCAGCGCTGCACCCTCGGCGCGATCCCCTGTCCCATCTGAGCCATCCCCTAAAGCGGCCCGCATGGAGCCTCTGCTGGCCCTTCCCAGCGTCCGGGAGGAGTTCCTAGGCTTAGACCCTACGCAGGCCGCCGAGAAGGCTCTGGGGCGCTTGGGAGTCCATTACCGCAAACTGCTGAGCGTGAGTGAACTCGACCGCCTGCGTCACGCCATCGTTCAGGGCCGTCTCGACGCGGCTGAGCTGCTTGACGAGGCGATGGGGGCCGTTGCCCGACTGGAGAAGGAAACCTTTGCCCAGCGCCTGCGCGCGCAGCTTCCGGCCGACTGACCCTCCCCCTTTCCTCCCAGGAGCTCTAATGACCACCCCGATGTCCATACGCGATTCCGTCACCCGCAGCCAAGCCTACTTCGCCGGAGAGTGGCATGAGACGCCAGCCTCCTTCGAGGTCATTCATCCGGGCAACCTGGAGAGTATCGGCGCAGTGGCCGACTGCACGCCCGACGATGCGCGGCGGGCCATTGACGCGGCCGAGGTGGCCCTGCGCGGCTGGCGGGCCGTGAACCCTTACGAACGTGGGCAGGTGCTGCGCCGGTGGCACGACCTGATGTTCACCCACAAGGAGCAGCTCGCCCGCCTGATGACCCTGGAGATGGGCAAGCCGATCAGCGAGACTCGCGGCGAGGTGCATTACGCCGCCAGTTTTGTCGAGTGGTGCTCGGAAGAGGCCAGCCGCATTGTCGGCGAGCGGGTGGCGATGCGCCTGAGCCACAAGCGCGGGTTTTCGAGCGCCGAGCCGGTAGGGATCGTATACGCGGTGACGCCCTGGAATTTTCCGGCGGGCATGATCACCCGCAAGGCGGCGCCCGCACTTGCCGCCGGGTGCGTGATGATCCTCAAACCGGCCGAGCAGAGTCCCATGACGGCTCTGTATCTCGCCGAGCTTTGGCTGGCGGCTGGCGGCCCGCCCGATACCCTACAGGTGCTCCCGACGAGCGACGCGGCCGCCCTGACCGCGCCGATGATGGATGACCCGCGGGTACGCAAGCTGACCTTCACCGGCAGCACGGCGGTGGGGCGGCTGCTGTACACCCAGGCGGCGAAGACCATCAAGCGGGTGTCGCTGGAACTCGGCGGCCACGCACCCTTCCTGGTGTTCGGGGACGCCGATCTGGAACGCGCCACGCGCGAGATCATGGCCTCGAAGTTCCGCAATGCCGGGCAGACCTGCATCAGCACCAACCGGATCTACGTGCAGCGCGAGGTGGCCGCTGAGCTGACCCGGCTCCTGAGCGACCAAGCCGGCCGCCTGACCCTGGGCGATCCTCTGCTCGACAGCACCCAGGTCGGGCCCGTAGTCGAGCAGGCGGGGCTGGACAAGGTGCGTGCCCAGGTCGAGGACGCCCTGTCGCGCGGGGCGCGTGCAGTGGTGGGCGGCGAGGCGACAGGCGGCCTGTACTTCCAGCCGACCGTCCTGACCGATGTGGCCCCGGACAGCCTGATCCTGCGAGAGGAGACTTTCGGGCCGGTGGCCCCGGTGGTGGTCTTCGATACCGAGGAGGAGGCTCTGGCTCTGGCAAATGCCAGCGAGTACGGGTTGGCTGCCTACGCCTACACCCGCGACCTGAGCCGGGCCTGGCGTGTGGCTGAAGCCCTGGAGTACGGCATTGTAGGCATCAACGACGGCGTGCCGAGTGCGGCGGCCCCCAATGTTCCTTTCGGCGGTATGAAGAACAGCGGTGTGGGCCGCGAGGGCGGGCACTGGGGCTTGGACGAGTACCTGGAGACGAAGTTCGTCAGCCTGGGCCTTTAAGGGGCTTTTCAGAGCCGTTACGGGGCATTGGTGGACGGAGGTTCGCCTAGCGTTCGATCCGGCACAACACTCGACAGTTACCAAATGTAAAAGAAGTCACAAATGCGAAAAAGTTCATGAACGGCAGCCGACCCGCCGTGCTAAACCAAACGGGTTCGTGACAACAGTGTTCGGCGTCTCCGCGGTTCAGGTCTGTAAGCCTGAGCTTTGCCGGACCCTTTGTGGTGATTGTCTCTCATCTTCACCTGCTCTCTGGAGGTTCTATGACACGGTTTTCTCTGCCTGTTCTGACTCTCGGTGCCCTCCTGTTCACCGCCTGTGGCAATGTCCAGACGGTCAGTGTTGCCGACCTGCCGGTCGCGGCCAGCACCCAGGCCCTGCCCACCGAGTCCCAGACGGTGATCAGTGCCGACCGGGCCTTCGGAAATCTCTCGGAGCAGATTGTGTACGGCACGGTCACCAGCGTAAGTACCCGCCCCTATCAGGTCAGCGTCACGCCGCAGTCGGAATTGTCCGGGGGCTGGTGCGGTGGCACCCTCCTGAGCAGCGAGTGGGTGCTGACGGCAGCCCACTGCGTCGAGGGTCAGAGCACCAGCAGCATGCGCGTGCGCGCCGGGATCAACAACCTGACCCGCACGGAGGGCCAGCAGCGCAGCGCCTCGCGGATCATCCTCTACCCCGGCCGCAGCAGTTCCAGCGACGCCTACGACATCGCCCTCATCAAGGTGAGCAGCGCCTTCACGCTGGGCAGTACGGTGCGGCCTGCCGCCCTGCCCGGCAGTAGCGCTGAAAGTGCGCTCGACGTGAACGGCAAATCGGCGACCGTCAGTGGTTGGGGCAGGACCGAGAGCGGCGGCTATAGCAATACGGCGCTGCGCGAGGTCACCATTCCCATCACGCCGACCGGCAGCGACTGCGGCAGTCGCCCCGGCAACACCATCTGTGGCAAGTATTCGGGCGGTAAGGATTCGTGCAACGGAGACAGCGGCGGCCCGCTGGCGGCGCCTCTGAACGGCAAAACTTACGTGCTGGGTGTCGTGAGCTACGGCCCGACGGAGTGCCGGGGCTACGGGGTCTATACCCGAGTGAACGGCTACATCAACTGGATTGCCCAGCAGACTGGCATCGAGGCGCAGTAACGGCGTCAGGACAGGAAAAGGGGGCATTCGGCGACTGGCCGGTGCCCCCTCTTCCTGTTGTCCCTGACTCAGTCGCTCGCCTGCGCTGGCTCGCTCCAGCCAGCGAGAATCTTGTCGAGCGTCAGGGGATAGTCACGGATACGCACACCGCTGGCGTTGTACACCGCGTTGGCGACGGCCGCGCCCACGCCGCAGATACCCAGTTCTCCGATGCCCTTTGCCTTGATCGGCGAAGCCTTGTCGTCGAGGTCTTCGAGCATCACCACGTCGAGGTCGGGAATATCAGCGTGAACCGGCACATGGTACTCGGCAAGGTCGTGGTTGATGAATAGGCCCAGACGGGGATCTACTTCCAGGTTTTCCATGAGTGCCGCCCCGATGCCCATGGTCATGCCGCCCAGACACTGGCTGCGCGCCGTGACGGGGTTCATGACCCGGCCCACGCTGACCACGCTGAGCATCCGGCGTACCCGCGTTTCGCCGGTCACGCTATTCACCGCGACCTCCGCAAAGTGTGCCCCGAAGCTGGCCTGCGCGTACTTCTCGGTAAGGTCCCCCCAGGTGATCTTGCCGGTTCCTACCAGCCCCGCTTCACCGGCAACCTCGGTCAGCGGCACGTGGTTGTCCTCGCAGCGCACCTCGCCATCCTCGAAGGTGGTGCTGGCCTCGGCGAAATTCAGCTGCTGGAGGATGCTGCGGCGTAGGTCCATGCAGGCCACGTAGACCCCCGACGCCGAGCTGTTCGCCCCGAAGGAACCGCCCGACCCGGAGGCCTGTGGAAAATCGCTGTCTCCTAGGCGCACACGGACCTTGTCCAGCGGTAGGCCCAGCATCTCGGCCGCGACCTGACCGAGGATGGTATAGCTGCCCGTGCCGATGTCGGTCATCTGCGTCTCGACGGTCAAGGTTCCGTCCGGTTCCAGAACGACCCTGGCCCCCGACGGCTGGACGAGGTTGGCGCGGAAGGCCGAGGCCATACCAAGACCGATGAACCACTCGCCGTCACGGACCTGCCGGGGCCGCGCCTCCCGCTTCTCCCACCCGAAGCGTTCGGCTCCGAGCTGCAACGCCTCGACCAAGCGGCGCGAGGAAAAGGGCCGCTCCGGTCCTTTCTCGGGGTCGTGCTGAATATCGTTAACGACACGCAACTGCACCGGGTCCATCTCCAGCGCCTCGGCGAGTTCGTCCATCGCGCCTTCGAGGGCGAGCAGGCCTACCGCCTCACCGGGTGCGCGCATACTCGCCCCTGGCGGCAGGTCGAGTTCGGCCAGCCGGGTACGGATCAGGCGGTGGTCGCCGGCGTACAGCAATTTGGTCTGGTCGGCCGCCGCCTCGGTATCGCCTCCAGGCAGGTTACCCGACCAGGTGTCATGGCCCACAGCCTGAAGGCGGCCGTCGCGCCCGGCGGCCAGCCGCACGCGCTGCACGGTCGCGGGCCGGTGGCTGGTGGAGTTGTAGTATTGGGGACGCGTGAGCGCCACCTTGACCGGGCGCCCCAGCAGTCTCGCGGCGGCGCCGCTCAGGACCGCATCGGCGAAGAACAGCAGTTTGGACCCGAAGCCCCCACCCACGTAAGCACTCACGATGCGCACCTGCGCCGGCTTGAGCTTGAGGGTCTTGGCGATGCCCATCTGGACCCAGTGCACGACCTGATGGGCGGTGTGAAGCGTCAGGGTCTCGGACTCGGCATCCCACTCGGCCAGAGTGGCTTGCGGCTCCATCGGTGACTGCGACTGGTCGGGGGTGGTGTACCGCAGGTCAACCTTCACGGGAGCGTCGGCGAAAGCCCGGTCGAAGTTTCCGACTACGCTGTCCTCCGAATCTTTGCTTGGCTGGGCGTTGTCCAGTTCGTCTCCGAGCACATAGCTGCCAGCCTGCGTGTCGTATTCGATCTCGATGAGACGTGAAGCCGACCGCGCCTGCTCAAAGGTCTCGGCGACCACGAGGGCCACGGCCTGATGGTAGAAGCGCACCTCCGGTCCGCTGAGCTGCGGCGAGGCCTTGCGCTGCTGTGGCACCGGCGTATCCGATTCGCCCTGCTCGGGCATGTTCTCGTGCGTCAGGACGAGGAGAACACCCGGCGCGGCCTTGGCGCGGCTGGTGTCCATCCGCCTGATGGTGCCCTTGGCGATTCCGGCACTCAGGACGTAGCCGTAGCTGACCGGACTGTCGGGCTGGTACTCGTAGGCGTAGGGGGCCTGTCCGGTGACCTTCAGTGGCCCGTCGAGGCGAGTGTGTGGGCGGGTCAGGACCTTCTGACGGTCCAGAGGGTTGCTGCCGGCGGGGGCGTCGAATTTCATGCGTCACTTCCGAGGGTGGCGGGGAGAGTGGGCGTACCGTTCAGGGCCGCCGCGATCAGTCGGCGGGCGAGGGGCAGCTTGAAGGCGTTCTGGCTGGTAGGCGTCGCTCCCTCGAAGATGCGGGCGTGCAGCTTCTCGGGGTCGCGGCTGTCCTCGGCCGCTTCCACGCGCCAGGGCCTGGGGGCCACCCCACCGAAGGCGAGCCGTACCCGGTCTTCCGTGACCACACTCGCCAGCGACACCTCGGCGAAGGCGTAGGACGCCCGGTCGCGCACCTTGCGGTAGGTGTGCACGCCGCCAAGTGGGGCCGGCAGGGTGACAGCGGTGATGAACTCGCCCTCCTCCAGTACGTTTTCGAGGTGGGGGGTGTCGCCGGGCAGGCGGTAGAAGTCGGCCAACGGGATGGTGCGCGCCTGGCCTTCGCCGTTCACCGTCTCGACCACGGCGTCGAGGACGCGCAGGGCGACCGCCATATCCGAGGGGTGCTGCGCGATGCAGGACTCACTGATCCCGATCACGGCGAGATTGCGACTGAAGCCGGACAGGGCGCCGCAGCCCGATCCCGGCTCGCGTTTATTGCACGGCAGCGCGGTGTCGTAGAAATACGGGCACCGGCTGCGCTGGAGCAGGTTGCCGGCCGTGGTCGCCTTGTTGCGCAGCTGCCCCGAGGCCCCGGAGAGCAGCGCCCGCGACAGCACTTCGTAGTCCCGGCGCACCCGCTCGTCGGCCGCGAGATCGGTGTTGCGTACGAGCGCGCCGATGCGTATCCCACCGTTTTCTGTCTCTTCAATACGGTCCAGGCCCACGCGGTTGACGTCGATCAGGTGCGTGGGCGTCTCGATCTCCAGCTTCATCAGGTCAAGGAGGTTGGTGCCCCCCGCGATGAATTTGGCGCCGGGGGTGCGCGCGGCGGCCTGAGCGGCGGCCTGCGGCGTATCGGCCCGTTCGTAGGTGAAGGCCCTCACTTCTGGCCTTCCTGCTCGTGGACATCGCGGATGGCCGCGACGATGTTCGGATACGCGGCGCAGCGGCAGATGTTGCCGCTCATCCGCTCGCGCACTTCTTCGTCGGAGTACCCCACGTTCGTGAGATCGGCCGTCACGTGGCTGGGAATGCCACGCCCGATCTCGCTGAGGACCGCTACGCCTGACATGATCTGGCCGGAGGTGCAGTAGCCGCACTGGTAGCCGTCGTGCGCAATGAAGGCCGCCTGCATCTCCCCGAGGTCATCTGGCGTGCCCAGGCCCTCGATGGTCGTGATCTCGTCGTCGCCGTGCATGACGGCCAACGTCAGGCAGGAGTTGATACGTTCGCCGTTCACGAGCACGGTACAGGCGCCGCACTGGCCGTGATCGCAGCCTTTTTTGGTGCCGGTGAGGTGCAGTTTCTCGCGGAGGGCGTCGAGCAGGGTGACGCGCGGGTCGAGCTGTAGGTCACGGGGCTGTCCGTTGACGCGGAAGGACACGTCAACGGTTTCGGTGGGAGGCCTGACGGATGAGGCCGAAGAATGAGCTAGGGAAGTCATGGGTATACCTCTTGGGAAAGTCGCGGTGGGCCAGGAAACGTGGGCATTCTAGGCAGTGGGATGACCGCGTGACATTAAGCGGGATTGGGAAAAGGTTGACCTCGACGCGGGAAATCTGCCTGGGGTCTCCGCTGTGCCTGATCTGATTGTCCTTTCAGCCGAGGCGAGGGGCATGGGGCGGTAGCATGGCGCCACTGATGAACGTCATCACCTTTTTCAACCACGCGGGCGGAGTCGGCAAGTCCAGCTCGGTCCGGGACATCGGGTTCACCCTGGGGCGGCTTGGGTACCGGGTGCTGCTCATTGACGCCGATCCGCAGGCCAATCTCACTGACTGGCTGGGGGTTCGCCAGATTCCCGACGGGGAGCACACGCGCGATATCGAACTCTCCGATACCCTCTATCCGGCGGTCCTGGCCGAGGGCGACGCCGATCTGGCGCTGCCTGAGCCGGTACGTGTGCATGGGCTGGACCTCATTCCGGGGCACCTCGACATGGCGACCATCGAACCTCTGCTGCCGGGTCAGCTCATGGGGGTGCTGCGACTGCGCGACGCCCTCAGGTCTCTGGAAGGGCGGTACGACTTCGTTCTCATTGATCCGCCGCCCAGTCTGGGTCAGCTCAGTACCCTGGCGGTGATGGCGGCGGGACACGTGGTTGTGCCTGTACCGGCCAGTGGCAAAGGTCTCAAGGGTCTCCAGACGGTGGGTGTGATGCTCTCGCGGTTCCGCAAGGTCAACCCAGGGCTCAAGCTGTCCATGATCCTGGTCACGCAATACAACGACACCACCAACCATAGTCGCGAGAGCCTAGCCCAGCTCCGTTCGCAGTTCGGGCGGCTGGCGCCTATCAGCCGGCCGCTCACCTACCGTCCCGCGCTCTATCCCGACTCGCAACTGCACGGCGCGCCATTGCCTGAATTCGTCCGGCGCGGTCCTGTCACCGAGGAAATCCTGGCAGTGACCCAGCAGCTGCTCGGAGCGGTCGGGGTGCTCCCGGAGACGGAGGCTGGCGGTGAGTAGGCGCAGCCGGGCTGACGCTTTCAGCTCCCTGCTTGGAGGGCTGCCGGATGCCGCCGAGTCGGGAGCAGGCATGGTTCAGGAGGTGGACCTGGCCCAGATCCGGCTCCGGCCGGAGCAGCCCCGCCGCTATTTCGACGAGGCAGCCCTCGCGGCCCTGAGCGAGAGCGTGCGCCAACAGGGCGTCCTACAACCCGTTCTCTTGCGGCCGGTAGGTGACGACTATGAACTCGTGGCCGGTGAGCGCCGCGTGCGGGCTGCGCGGGCGGCGGGGCTAACAACAATCCCAGCGGTAGTCCGTGAGGTGGCCGACGCCGATGTTCCGCTGCTCGCCGCATTGGAGAACCTGCAACGCCAGGACCTCAATCCGCTCGACGAGGTCGAGGCGATCCTGACTGTCACGGCTCAGCGACTTGGAATCCCGCAGGCGGAAGTGCTGCCGCTCCTCCATGCCCAGCGCCGCACACCCGACCCGGAGACGACGGCCACACTCGACGCCCTGTTCATGCAGTTGGGCCGGGGGACCTGGGCATCGTTCGCGGCCAACCGGGCCGGGGTCCTGCGCTTCCCTCCCGACCTTCTCGACCTGATGCGCAGTGGCCGGCTGGAATACACCCGCGCCGCCGCCCTGGCCCGCGTCAAGGACGACTCCCAGCGGCGCGCCCTGACGGAGCGGACACTGGCCGAACATCTCGGAGTGCGGGAGATCGCGGCTGCATTGAAGGCTCCGGCTGCCGATATCTCTCAACTGCGCCGTGTTCGGGGCCTTCTGGACGAGCGGCGCGTCGCTGCGCTGAACCGCAGGGAGCAGAGCCGGGTCGGTAAGCTCCTCGAAGAGCTGGAGCAGCTGTTGAAGGCCGGTACGAAGGAGTAGGCGTGCTCATAACGTTATGAGCAGAGGGAACTGGAATTGCTCTTAACGTTATGAGCAGCAGATGTTGGTCCGGGTTAGAGCAAGCATCCGCCGACTGTAAACCCCAAGCACGAAGGATAGGACTGGTGGGACCACCTTTGACCAGTCCGACCTGACCTCGGGGTTCACAAGTATAAAGGTCGAGGGTCAACTGGAGCAATCTGGGACAAGCACTGGACTTCTACAGTGGTGAGGTCTTATTGATAAAGCGTAGTTATCCAGTCGGAATACTTGTATATAACCTTCGTTCTCTCTACACTCCGACCATGCCCTCAAGCCGTTTCCACCCCGCGTCCCTCCTTCTCGGTGCCTTTCTCCTGACTGCCCCCTCCGCTGCCGGGGCTCAGAATGCCGCGCCGGCCTGCGCTGGGCAGCTCGTACGCGACGTAATGGGGCAGGTATGTATTCCTAAAATCCCCAAGCGCATCGTGACTATCGAATGGACCTACAGCGAGAACCTGCTTGCGCTCGGGATTCAGCCGGTGGGCATGGCAGACATCAAGAATTTCAAGGACTATGTCAAGACGCCGACGCCGATTGCCGCCAGTGTCAAGGACGTGGGCGCGCGCGGTCAGGTCAGCATGGAGGTCATCGCGGCCCTCAAGCCCGACTTGATCATCAACCAGTCCGGAGACTATAGCCAGCGTGAACAGCTCGCCAGGATTGCGCCCACGCTGGTCTTCAATCCCTATCCCTCGGCCTCCAGCGGCCTCACGGCCTATCAGGAAATGCGCCAGACCTTCGCATTGATGGGCCGCATCACTGGGCGCAGCGCGCAGGCGACACGTGTGCTGGCCCAGCTCGACGCCGACCAGGCAGCGGCCCGCCGCACTCTGACGGCGGCCGGGCGCGGTGGGCAGACCTTCGTGCTCTCGCAGGGGTACACATACAACACGCCCACCATGCGGCTGTTCGGGACCCGTTCACTGGCCAGCGAAATTCTGGAACAGACCGGGCTGCGCAACGCCTACCGGCCCGACAAGATGCCGGCCTTCGGCTTCGATGCCCTGTCCCTCGAAGGTCTGACCACCCTCAAGACCCAGAACTTCTTCGCCATCGCGCCTGCCGACGACAACGTGTTCACGGCCCCTGCCAACCGCGCGGTCTGGAACAATCTCGATTTCGTCAAGCAGGGACGCGGCTATACCCTCGATCCCGCCACCTGGGTGTTCGGCGGCCCCTACAGCGCGCAGGTGCTCATCAAACAGGTCGTGGACGTGATGACCAGGAAATGAGTTGGGGACGTCTTTTTGGGCGAGGGTGCCCTGAGCAGGGGAGAGGGGGCCCGCCGGTCTGCGGCCCAGCGGGCCCTACAGTGGGTTGCTGCCTGTTGCCCGGCCGCCCCTCCCTTCACCCCTGAGACGGCGGCCCACAAGGTCCGGCGGGCCGAGGACGCCTGGAAGACCCGCGACCCCGGCCGGGTGTCCCTGGCCTACACCTAAGGCAGCCGCTGGCGCAACCGCTCGGAGTTCCTGCAGGGCCGGCCCGCCATCGTCGAGTTCCTGACGCGCAAGTGGGAACACGAACAGGACTACCGCCTGAGCAAAGAACTCTGGGCCTGCACGGGTGACCAAAGCGCCTTGCGGTTTCAATACGAGTTCCGTACGGCGGCGGGCCTGTGGTTCCGTACCTACGGCACCGAGCAGTGGTCCTTCGGCCCTGAGGACCTCATGTCCCGGCGCGAGGCCTCAATCAACGACGTGGCTATCGCCGAGGCCGAACGGCGCTTCCACTGGCCCGCCGGTCCGTGCCCGGAAGGCCACCCCGGCCTCAGTGAGCTCGGTCTCTGAGCCTGGCGGCAGACCGGAATGACCGGCGATCTTGAGAGACCGTTTAACATTTGATTTCTGGCGCGGCGCCGTGTGAGGGTGCCTGTGTATCCCCCTGCCGTGATCTTTGGGGCCGTCCGGCGCCTTCCGCGTGCCGGGGCTGCCTGTTTGCCGGTCCATCTCTGACCTTCGTCACGTTCTGGTTGCGTACAGGCCAACCGTTCAGGAGAGTGTCCATGACCTCGCTGACGACCGTCGCTACACTGAAAGCCAGGCCCAGGAAGGAACAGGAAGTCTACGGCGCGTGCCATGCCCTGCTGGCCTCCACGCTCGCCAAGGGTCGAGACGTTCCTGGCGCGTCACCCGGCCGAACAGGTCACGCGCTTCGGCGGGTCCACGCTGGAGCTCACGCCCGAAACGCTGCCCGAGCGGACGCACATCTACGTGTTCGAGCAGTCGCGCTGAGGTTGTGGGGCCGAGGAACTGCGGGCCTCTCCGGCCTCGCTGCGGTGCAGTTCGAGGGCGAGGTGCAGGGCCAGTTGCCGCCGGTGGCCGCTGAAATCGCCCAGCATTCCCCGGAGCTGTTCCATGCGGTAGTACACCGTCTGCCGGCGCACACCCAGCCGGCGCGCCGACTCGGCCACGTTGAAGTTGGTGTGGAGCAGGGCCTCCAGCGTGCCCAGCAGCGAGGCGCGTGGGCGGGCGGGTAGCGCCAGCAGCGGCGCGAGCTGCGCTTCCAGAAAGGCCACGCTGCGCCCCGTCTCGGCCAGGGCGTCGAGGAGGGGCGCCAGCGACGGCTCAGCGCCGCGGGTGGGCGGCGACAGGATACGAGCGTGCGCCGCGCGCGTGAGTTGCGCGAAGCTGACCTCCTGGCGGAACACCACAAGTGGAAAATGGTAGAGCCGCGCCGCGCCCAGCACGGCGGGCGGAATCTCGGGCAGGTCGCGCACGAGTTCAAGGACCAGGCCGTGTGCGCCGCCCTCGGCCAGCGAGCGCAGATACCGTTCCTGCTCGGGGGCAGGGGCCGCCGCGAGCGCCGTGCCGGTGCTGATGAGCAGTTCGCCCCCTGACAGGAAGCGCGCCGCGTCCAGCACTTCGCTCACATGGGTCCAGGTGACCGGCTGGTCCAGCCCCGCGTGCCCGCACAGCACCTCCGCCCCTGCGAAGGCGGGCAGGGTGAGCAGTTCGCGCAGGGTGGGGAGCACGCCTAGCGCTCCTGCACCCAGGCCATCGCCCGGGTGGTGAGGCGGTCGAGGGCCTGCACGCTCAGCGCGATGTGGTCCTCGCGCGTGTCCTCAATCTTGTTGTGCGAGATGCCCCGCAGACTCTGAACGAACAGCATCACGGTGGGCACCCCGGCGCGGGCTACCTCGGCGGCGTCATGCAGCGGCCCGCTGGGCAGGCGGTGGGTCGTAGGGGTCACTTCCAGGATGCTCGCCTCAGCGGCAGCGATCAGTTCGGGGTGGAAGGGGATCGGTTCGATGTTCCAGAGGGAGCCGAAGTCTACGCTGCAGCCCCCTTCCTCGGCAAAGCGGCGAGCGGCGTCCTGGGCATCGTGCCACATCGCTGCGAGCTTCCCGGCGTCGAGGTGGCGCTGGTCGAGGGTGAGTTCGCAGGTCTCGACCACGCTCGTCACGATGCCCGGCCAGGTCTTGACGCTGCCGACCGTGCACACGCCGCCGTGGCGCGCGGCAATCGCGTAGATCTCCTGTCCGAACCTGCCAGCAGCCAGGAAGGCGTCGCGGCGCACGTTCATGGGCGTGCTGCCGCTGTGGGCCGCCTGTCCCCGGAAGGTGAGGGTATGGCGCTCGACTCCCACCGTGCCCAGGACCGCGCCCAGCGGTAGGCCCAGCCCCTCCAGCACCGGCCCCTGCTCGATGTGCAGTTCGAGGTAGGCGGCGGCCTTCGCCAGTTCCGCGCGGGCCTGCGGAGCGTCCTCCAGCGTCACGCCGACCTCCCGCAGGGCGTCGCCCAGGGTCACGCCTTCCCGGTCCCGCAGTTTGGCCAGTTCGGCCACATCGAAAAACCCGCTCGCCGCACTCGACCCGTACAGGCTGCGCCCGAAGCGCGCGCCCTCCTCGTCGGCCCAGTCCACCAGCCGCAGGGTGACGGGCGGACGGCCCGCATACTGCGCCGAGACGCGCCGTAGCACTTCCAGGCCCGCCAGCACGTTCAGGCAGCCGTCGAGCCAGCCGCCGTTGGGCACGCTGTCGAGGTGCCCGCCGATGAGCAGTTCGCGCTCGGAATCGCCCTTCAGGGTCGCCCACAGGTTGCCGGCAGCGTCCTGGTGGACTTCGGCCAGTAGTTCCGCCAGCTTGTCCTTCAGAAATTGCCGGGCCGCCAGCCAGCGCGGGGTGAAGGCGACCCGCTGCGCGCCGTTCTCGTCACCGGTCAGGGCGCGCAGTTCCTTCAGCTCGGCCAGGGTGCGGGCCGGGTCCACGGCGGGGGAGGGGAGAGCGCTCATCCTTATTTCTTCCCGGTCGCGGCCTGCCAGACGCGGTAGTCCACGGCGGCGGCACTCGGGTCGCTCTTGAGGATGCCGAGCGACCTCAGCAGCGCCACGTTGGCCTTGTAGGTGGCAGGGTCGAGATACCCGGCGCGGCCCTGCAGGGTCGGCCCGGCGTTGTAGAGCTTGGCGACCTCGGCCATCTGCCAGGTCTGGTGCGCCTGGGCGCTGCTGCGCGTGCCCGACCCCTTGCAGGTGTTGCCGCAGTTGACGAGCACGATGCCCACGGCTTCACGTTGGTTGCGCACGGCGTAGTTCCAGCCTTTGATGGTGGCGCGCACCAGCCGCGCGGCGACCTCGCGTCCGCTCAGGCCGCTGCCCCTGAAGTTGGCGTTGTTCAGCGTGCGCTCGGTCGAGAACATGAGGTCTTCGAGGAGGTTGATGCCGTAGTCGGAGGTCTGGAACACCTGCAACTTGTCGAGTGAGTAGCCCAGCCCGATGATCTGGTCGAGTTCGTTGTAGGTCATGGCGGAGACGAGGTCCACCTTGCCCGGAAAGACGATGCTCGGGTCGAAGGGGTACGTCACCGCCTGCACGCTGGGGTTACTGACCGTGCTGTCGAGGCTGGTGGTCAGGCCGTACTTCTTCAACAGGGCGACGGCCGGGTACTCGTTCCCGCTGGGCCACACCCCCACCCGCTTGCCTTTGAAATCGGCCGGGGCCTTGATGCCGGAGGTCTTGAGCGAGACCAGGGTATAGCCGCTCTTCTGGAACAGCTGCGCGATGTGCACGACCGGAATGCCCTGCTGGCGGGCCGTGAGAAGGTCAGTGATCCAGGTGGTGCCGAAGTCGGCCGCGCCGGTGGCCACCGTCTGGATGGGCGACTGGTCCCCGATGGGCAGCAGTTGCACGTCCAGGCCCTCGGCCTTGTAGAAGCCCTTGGCCTGCGCCACGAAAAACCCCGCGAACTGCGCCTGCGGAAACCACTTGAGCTGGAGCTTGACGGGCACCGTCTTCGCGGCGGCCTGCGCCTGGGCGGCGGGAACGAGGGCGAGCAGCAGCAGAGAGGAGAGCAGCGCAGCGTTCTTCATGGTGAAACCTCCGGGAGCGGGGAGTGGAAGGGTAGAAGCGGGTATCAGGTGGGGCGGGCCGGAACGAAGCGCCGTTCGAGCGCAAGCAGCAGCAGGTAAGAGGTCACGCCCAGCACCGAGGCGACCACGATGGCGGCCCAAACGATGTCCAGGCCGAAGCGCCCCACCTCGATCTGGATACGGAAGCCCAGCCCGCTGCCCTCGGTGCCGAAGAACTCGGCGACGATGGCGTTGATGAGGGCCAGGGTGACGCTCAGACGCAGCGCGACGAACACGAAGGGCAGCGCGGCGGGCCAGCGCGCGGTCCGGAAGGTCTGGGCCGGCGTGGCCGCGTAGGAGTGCAGCAGGTCGAGGTGGTGCGCCGAGGCGCTGTGCAGGCCGCGCACGGTGCTGAGCAGGACCGGAAACAGCACCGTGATCGCCACGACCGCCGTCTTGGATGGCCAGCCCAGCCCGATGGCCTTTACGACGACCGGCGCGAGCGCCACGATGGGCACGCTGGAGAGCAGCGCCGTGTAGGGCAGCAGCCCCCGCTCCAGAAAGCGGAAGCGCACGGCCAGCAGCCCCAGCCCCAGCCCCGCCAGCGCGCCCAGCACGAAGCCCAGCAGCGCCTCGTACACGTAGGTGGTCAGGGCGTCGCGCAGGAGCACCGTGCGGGCCGCCCAGAGTGCCGCCCCCACCCGGCTGGGCGTGGGAATGAGGCCAGGAGGCACCGCGTAGGCCCGCAGCAGCGCCTCGGCGGCCAGCAGCGCGAGCAGCAGCGCTCCGGCGGCGGGCAGCGTGCGCGCCAGCCGGCCTTCGCCCTGCGCCGCGCCCCGCAGCCCGGCCGCGCCGACCAGCAGCAGCGCCAGCGTGCCCAGCAGCCAGGGCCAGGGCGTGCCCGGAGCCTCGCCCCGGGCCAGCGCGAGGCACAGGCCCAGCAGCCCCAGCGCCGCGAGCAGCAGCACCCCCGCACCCAGACCAGGGCTGCGCCGCGTGCCCGCCGGGGCCGCCAGGGTCAGCGGGCGGGTCGCCACCGCGTCACCGCCCGTTCGGCCAGCCCGACCACGGCCACCAGCCCGATACCCAGCGCGGCGCCGTACACCATGATCACCCAGAGGGCGACCGTGTCCGAAGCGCGCGAGTTCTCGGCGAGCATCTTGCCCAGGCCGGAAAAGGAGATGGTGCTGATCTCGGCCACGATGCTGCCCACGAGCGCCGCCGTCGCCGCCACCTTGAGCGCCGTGAACAGGTACGGCAGGCTGGCGGGCAGCCGCAGTGTCCAGAACACCTGCCAAGCCGAGGCCCGGTAGGTGCGCATGAGGTCGAGCTGCAGGGCGTCCGGGCTGCGCAGCCCCTGGGCCGCTCCCACCGCGACTGGAAAGAAGGCGATGTACGCGGCGATGATCGCCTTGGGCAGGAAACCCTGCACCCCGTATTGCCCCAACAACACGGCCAGCATGGGCGCGATCGCCACAATGGGCACCGTCTGCGAGGCGACCAGCCAGGGCAGTGTGGCCCGCTCGAAGCTGCGGCTGAACACCAGCAGCGTCGCCAGCCCCAGCCCCAGCACGCTTGCCAGTGCCAGCCCCAACAGCGTCTCGCCGCCCGTCACTAGGGCGTTGTAGGGCGCGCTGGTGGGGGCCAGGGGAGGCGTGCTCAGGGTCCGGAAGCCGGCTGCAAACTGCCCCGGTGCGGGCAGTACCGGGTTGCGCAGCACCGTTGCGCACTGCCACGCCGTGCCGCAGCCCAGGTCCGCCCCGCTGCGCAGCGCCTCGTCGGCCACGCTCCGGTTGGCGATGAGCATGACCGGCCAGTACAGCACTATGGCCAGCGCGGCGACCGCCAGCATGGGCCAGAGGTTGGCGGCCGGGCGGCGGGCCGTCACGCCGCGCCGCCGGGGGTGGCCTGGGGGGTGGGGAGAGGGGCAGCCCTCACGCGTGCCCCCGCCGCAGCAGTTCGCGGACCTCGGTCGCCGCTGCAAAGAAGCGGGGGTCCTCGCGCGTGTCGTCGCCGCGCGGGTGGGGCAGGTCGATGGGCACGATCCCCTCGATCTTGCCGGGACGGGCCGTCATGACGACCACGCGGCTGCTCAAAAAAACGGCCTCGGAAATCGAATGGGTCACGAAGACCACCGTCTTGCCCGTCTCCCGCCACAGCCGCAGCAGTTCGAGGTTCAGCATCTCGCGCGTAATCTCGTCGAGCGCCCCGAAGGGCTCGTCCATGAACAGCAGCGGCGGGTCAAAGGCCAGCGCCCGCGCGATGCTCACCCGCTGCTGCATGCCGCCCGAGAGCTGCCAGGGGTACGACCGCTCGAACTTCTCCAGCCCCACGAGTCGCAGCATCTCGCGCGCCCTTGACTTGCGGTCGCCCGGCACGTTCATGACCTCCAGCGGCAGCAGCACGTTGTTCAGCACGTTGCGCCATTCCATCAGGGCCGGAGCCTGGAACACGTAGCCGTAGGCCCGGCGCCGGCGTGCGGCCTCTGGGGACTCGCCGCCGATCGTCAGTTCGCCGCCCGTCGGCTGGATGAGGTCGGCCATCAGCCGCAGCAGCGTGGTTTTGCCGCAGCCCGACGGCCCGATGAGCGAGATGAACTCGCCCGGCGCGATGTCGAGGTCGGCCCCCTGGAGCGCCACCGTCTGCCCCCCCGGCACCGGAAACACCATGCCGAGGTTGCGCGCCGACACGATGGGCGCGGCGGCGGAGGAGATCGGAGACGACGGGGGGGATGTGGATACGGTGTGCGTCACGGGAGTCTCCAAGAAGTCGTGAGTGGTGAGTGGAGGCAGCGGGAGGGGGCGAGCGCGGTGGTGTTTCCACTTCCCACTGCCCGTACCCCCCTTACCTGCGCAGCAGGTGCCCCCGCCCTGGCGTGCCCACGAACTCGCCGCCGCGGACCGCCACCTCGCCGCGCACGGTGACGATCTCGGGCCGGCCGTCGATCTCGACCCCCTCGAAGCCGCTGTAGTCGTTGTTCATGTGCGAGGTCGCCGCCGAGATCTGGCCCCGGTAGGTCGGGTCGTAGACCACCAGGTCAGCGTCGCTGCCCACGGCCACCGTTCCCTTGCGCGGGTAGAGCCCGAAAATGTGCGCGCTGCGGGTGCTCGCGGCGTCCACGAAGCGCTCCAGGCTCAGGTCGCCCCGGCTGACGCCGTAGGTGTAGAGCAGGTTCACGCGGTCCTCGATGGCCGGAATGCCGTTCGGGATTCGGGTGAAGTCGCCGTCGCCCATCTGCTTCTGCGCCACGTCGAAGGGGCAGTGGTCGGTCGCTACCGTGTCGATGTCGCCGGCCTTCAGGGCGGCCCATAGCCGTTCCTGGTTGGCCTTGTCCCGCAACGGCGGCGACATCACGTACTTGGCTCCCTCCACGCCGGGGCGCTCGGCGTAGGTCTTGTCCAGCGTCAGGTGCGGGATGACCACCTCCACGCTCAGGTTTACCCCCCGCGCCCGCGCGTCCAGAGCGGCATCCAGCGCGCGGGCGTTGCTCAGGTGCACCACGTACCCCTTCGCGCCCGTCATCTCGACGAAAGTGGCGAAGTGCGCGGTGCCCTCGGCCTCCACGCTTTCGGGGCGGCTCGGCTCGTGCCACTCGGGGCCGGTCCTGCCCTCGGCCAGCAGCTTCTGCTGGAGCTCGGCCACCAGATCGGCGTTCTCGCAGTGGGCCGTGACCACCACGCCCAGCTCGGCGGCCAGCCGGCACACCCCGTACAGCGCGTGATCGTCGATCCCGAAGGCCCCCTTGTACGCCAGGAAGACCTTGAAGGAGGTCATGCCCTCGGCGACCAGCCGGCGCAGCGTGGCCTCGGTCCCGTCGTCCCAGCGCGTCACGCCGATATGGAAAGTGTAGTCGCAGGCGCTCTGGCCCGCCGCCATGCCCGTCCAGGTCTGCCAGCCGTCTTCCAGCGCCTCGCTTCCCGCCGGGGCCAGCATCTCGATGTAGGTGGTCGTGCCGCCGATCAGGGCTGCCTGCGAGCCGGTCGCGTGCGTGTCCTTGGCAAAGGTGCCCATAAACGGCAGGTGGATGTGGACGTGCGGGTCGATGAGGCCGGGAAAGACGTACTTGCCCGCCGCGTCGATGACCTGCGCCCCCTCGGGGACGGGCAGGTGCTCGCCGATCTGGGCAATCTTCTCGCCCTCGACGAGCACGTCGGCCTTGTACCGCCGGCCGTCGGAGACGATTTCGCCGTTCTGAATGAGTAGGGTCACTGGTCTCGCCTCCTGTTGATCTCTGAATGGCCCGCGCCGTCCCTAGTGGATCTCGAAGCCGTTCTCGGCCCGGAAGGCTTCCATCGCGCTCCACTGCTGGGTCACGGCAGGCTGCCGGGCACTTAGGTCGTCCCAGGTGACGTGCGGGCGGCCGCTGGGCACGCTGACCATCTCGATACAGCCGTCGACCGGGCACACGTTGGCGCACAGCGCGCAGCCCACACAGTCCGACTCGCGGATCACCGGGCGCGGGCGGTCCACACTGACCTCCTTGCCGCCCGCGCGCAGGTCGTAGCCGGGATCCACCTGCACGCCGCCGGGCGCGTACAGGTCAATGCACTGGTGGGCCGTGTCGTTGCAGGCCACGTAACAGAGGTTGCACCCGATGCACTTGTCGGCGTGGATGCGCGCCACCGCCTGATACCCGAGGTCGAGCTGCCCAAAGGTGCTCACCTGCGGCACGGCGCGGCCCGCTACGTCAGCGATGGTTGCAAAGCCCTTGTCGTCCATCCAGTTGCTCAGGCCGTCGATCATGTCCTCGACGATGCGGTAGCCGTAGTGCATCGCCGCCGTGCACACCTGCACCGAGGTCGCGCCCAGCAGCAGGAATTCGGCGGCGTCGCGCCATGTCTGGATGCCCCCCATGCCGCAGATGGGCACGCCGCTGCGGCGCACGCCCTCGTCGGTCACGAGTTCGGAGAGGAGGTTCAGGGCGATGGGTTTGACTGCCGGTCCCGCGTAGCCCCCGTGCGTTCCGCGCCCGCCGATGCTCGGCGTGATCTGGAGGGTGTCAAGGTCCACCTTCATGATCGAGTTGATGGTGTTGATGAGCGACAGGGCGTTGGCCCCGCCCGCCAGGGCCGCGTGTGCCGGCTCGGTGATCCGGGTGATGTTCGGCGTGAGCTTCACGATCACCGGCAGCCGGGTCACACTGGTGACCCAGTGGGTATTCAGCTCGCACATCTCGGGCACCTGCCCGACGGCTGCGCCCATGCCGCGCTCGCTCATGCCCTGGGGGCAGCCGTAGTTCAGCTCGATGCCGTCGGCCCCAGTGTCCTCGATCATCATCACGATGTCGCGCCACGCCTGCGGATCGGCGTCCACCATCGCCGAGACGATCACGGCGCGGTCGGGCCACATCCGCTTGACCTCGGCAATCTCGCGCAGGTTCACGTCCAGCGGGCGGTCGGAGATGAGCTCGACGTTGTTGATCGCCAGCAGGCGCTGTCCGCCCAGCGACAGGCCGCTGTAGCGGTTGGAGATGTTCAGGACCGGTGCCCCGATGGTCTTCCAGACCGCGCCGCCCCAGCCGTACTCGAAGGCGCGGTGAATCTGCGCGCCCGAGTTGGTGGGCGGCGCCGAGGCCAGCCAGAAGGGATTGGGCGCGCGGATGCCCGCAAAATTCACGCTCAGGTCAGCCATGGGTGTTCTCCGGGGTGCCCGCCTGTACGGGCGGCGTCTGAGGATGGTGGGCCTGGGCGTACAGTGGCAGGTGCCGGACCTCGGTGGGCACCTGCGGCTTGAGGGTCACATTGGCCTCGCGCCCCAGCGCGGCGCTGATGCTCACTGCCGCGATCTTGCCGTCCTGCACGGCCATCACGGTGCTGGCGCTGCCGCGTACGCGCACGCCGTCCCCGCCGGCCCATACACGGTCCAGGCTGGTGCGCAGGTTCTCGTCCACGGCGATGTAGCCGCCGTCCAATCTCAGGCCCAGTGCGGTCGCCAGCGCGGGTTTCTCCTGCCCGATGGCCTTGACCACCGCGTCGCAGGGCAGCACGAACTCGCTGCCAGGCACGGCCTCCGGGCGCGGGCGGCCGGAGGCGTCGGGCGCGCCCAGCGCCATCTTCACGCAGCGCAGGCCCACGACCTGCCCCGCCGCGTCCAGCTCGACCCCGACCGGCTGGGTCAGGAACGCGAAGCCGATGCCCTCGTGCAGCGCAAATTCGTATTCATGGCGGTAGGCCGTCATCTCGGCCTCGGTGCGGCGGTAGACCATCACGACCTCGGCTCCGGCGCGGCGGGCCATTGTCGCGGCGTCGATAGCAGTATTGCCCGCCCCGATCACGGCCACGCGGCGCGCGGGTGGTAGGTCGTGCGGGCGGAGTTTGGCCGTCTCGATGAATTCCAGGCCGTCGAGAACCGCCGCCTCACCGGGAATGCCCATGGCAGGGACGGCCCCCAGGCCCAGACCCAGAAATACGGCGTCGTGCTCCAGCAGCAGTTCGCTCAGGCCCGCGAGGTCCCGCAGCTCATGTCCGGTCCGGACCTGCACCCCCAGGGCGCGTACCATCTCGACCTCGCGCTGGGCCACCTCGACCGGCTCGCGCAGCGAGATGATGCCGTAGGTCGAGAGGCCACCGGCCAGCTCACGCTTTTCGAGCAGCGTGACGGCGTGGCCAGCTTTGGCCAGTTCGGCGGCGGCGCTGATTCCGGCCGGGCCGCTGCCGACCACCGCCACGCGCCGTCCGGTCGCCGGGGCGGGCGTGAACAGGGTCAGACCGCGTTCCTGCACGTGGTCGACCGCGTGGCGTTGCAGCCGCCCGATCTGGATGGGCTTGTGGTCGGGCCCCAGCACGCACGCCCCCTCGCACAGTTCCTGTACCGGGCACACGCGGGCGCAGGTGCCGCCCAGAAAGTTACTCTCCAGGATGGTGCGCGCCGACCCGCGCAGGTTGCCGGTACTGATCTTGCGGATGAAGGTCGGGATGTCGATGTGGGTCGGGCAGGCCTGCATACACGGAGCGTCGTAGCAGTACAGGCAGCGGTTGGCCTCCACGCTGGCCTCGTGCGCGGTCATAGGCGGCAGGAGCTCCTGCCAGGCGCTGCCGGTCGGGGAGAGGTCGGGTGCGGAGAAGGCCTGCGGAGAGCCGGACTGCGTCATGGATACCTCGTCAGGGCGTGAAATCAGGCGCGGTGGTCGGGGCCCGGTTCAACCCTCACGGGAGCTGCTTTAACCGTCATGCATAATTTTGAGGCAGACGGACAGGTGTGTCAATCTCCTGCCTAGCTTAAATTCCTTCTGAGACGGACGTTTTCGATAAGAAGACATTCAAAAGACGACTAGACACTCTGTCAAAATAGAATATTTATGCAAAAAGGAAAATATAAATACATTCAGCACTCTGAAAGGTTGTGGTGTCGTATCGTCCTGGCGCGGAAAACCGGCATTCAGGTCTCTATCTTTCTAGCGGATTGCTGAATTATTCCTCAACGATTCGCACATTTATTCTGCTTCCAGGAGGAAGGGGTGCGGATTAGTGCAGATTGTCAAAAATACCGATGACAAAACGCAGGACAGGGCGACGTAGAGGCAGAGGCTCCACGGCCCGTTCAGGTCGAGACGATTGGTGCTTCAGTCTAATCCTGCCGGGGCCCGTGCCGACGTACAGGCTGCGTGGCAAAGTCCGGTGAACTGCTTTCAAGGGAGCAGGCTTCACGGTATCTTCAGCTATGTCCGACGTCGCCGTCCTGAAGGAGCAACATCGCCTGAGCGAGCAGCTCCACGGCGTCCTTCACCGGATCGGCGGCCTGCAGCAGCCTGGGCTGGCCTGGGAGGGACTGCTGGACGCGGCGGTTCAGGAGTTCGCACCTGTTCACGCCGCCGTCTGGGAGGTGGGTGAGCGTGGCCTGTGCCGCGTAGGCGCTTCCGGCCCCCTGCCGGACGGCGCGGCGTGGCCCCCGGTGGACCAGACCCCGGACGAGCAGGCCGCCTACCTGATGGCGCTGTGCCGGGCTCCCGAACAGCTGACCGGCGAACAGACCGAACAGGTCCTGTGGCCGCTGTGCCTCGACGGTGCGCCGCTGGGGCTGCTGCAACTGGAGTTCCCGCAGGGGCGGTTCGTGTCGGCGGCCCAGCAACGTTTTCTGGACAAGCTGACACTGTACGGCGCAGCGACCCTGGGACATCTGCTGGCACGGCAGCGTGAACACGCCGCCTTCGCCGAGCTTCAGCAGAGCGAGGAGAGGTCGCGCCGGCTGCTGCAGGAAAGCCCGGTGCCCATCCTGAGCAGTACGTTGGGAGGCCGCCTGACCGGGGCCAACGACGCCGCGCTGAAGCTGCTCGGGTATACCCACGAGGACTTCGCGCTCCAGGTGCCCGATTGGGCCACGCTGCTGCCGCCCGAACATATGGACGGCGCCCAGGCGGCCTTCGAGCAGGCGGTGAGGACGGGGAGGTCGGACCCGGCCGAGAAGGAAGTGCTGACGAGTGGCGGCGAGCGCGTGCCGGTGGACGCTTTTCTGGTCCGGGACGGCGACGGGGAAGCCGGTGGGCTGGTGTGCTATCTGCGCGACCTGCGGTCCGAACGCAGCTTCAGGCGGCTCTGGTCTACCCGGGCTACCCTGCTCCAGAGCCAGGTGGACCAGAGTCGCAGCGACCTTGCGCGCCAGGCCGAGGAACTGCGGCAGAACAATCTCGAACTCGAGGCCCGGACCCGTGTGCTCGAGGGCTTTGCTGAACTGACGCGGCACCTGACGTTGCACACCGATCCCTACCGGCTCATCGGCCACGCGCAGGAGTTCACGCGTTCGCTGCTGCCCCAGACCTTCGCGCTGTACTACGAACCCGAGGGCGGTCTGTGGCGCGTCCGGTCCCAAGTGGGCGACCTGGGCAGCCCAGCCCTGCAGGAGGCGCTCGACGCCGGGTTGCCCTACCACAGCAGCGTGTACCTGCTGGTGCCGTGGCAGTCGCGCCAGCCCTACTACACCGACCATTACGCCTTGGAGACCGATCCGGCGCTGTCGGGCATCCTTTCGCCGCAGGAGATGCCGGTCGAGACGGTCGCCACCCTGCCGGTCCTGGTCCACGGCGAGGTGCGCGGCGTCTTCGCGCTGGGCCTGAACGTGGCCCAGCCCTGGACGCAGGTGGACCGGGTGATCGTCGAAAGCGTGGTCCACAACCTCGGGCTGGCGCTGGAACGCGCCGAGCAGGCCCAGGCCCTGCAGCAGCGCACGCGTGAGCTGGAGCGCAGCAACGCCGAACTCGAACAGTTCGCCTTCGTGGCCAGCCACGACCTGCAGGAGCCGCTGCGCAGCGTGTCGAGCTTCGCGCAGCTGCTGGCCCTGCGCTTCGGTGACAGCGGCGACCCGCGCGTGGCGCGGTACGTCTCATACATCACCGAGGGCACCGAGCGGATGCGTCTGCTGATCGACGACCTCCTGACCTTCTCGCGCATCGGAAGTCGGCCCCGCCCCTTCGTGCCGGTCCTGCTCGATACCCAGGCGGCGCAGGCGAGTCGCGAGCTCGCCGTACCACTGGCCGACCGCGGCGGTACCCTGAACATTGGGCCGCTGCCGCAGGTGCTGGGCGATCCCGCACAACTGCGCCTGGTGCTGTCCCATCTGCTGGACAACGCCCTGAAGTTCAGCTCGCCCGCGCGCCCCCCACAGGTCGAGGTGTCGGCCCGGCGCGGGGGGCAGTGGGTGACCGTGACGGTGCAGGACAACGGCATCGGGATCGAGAAACGCCATTTCGAGCAGGTGTTCACCATCTTCCAACGCCTGCATAGCCGCGAGCGGTATGCGGGCAACGGCATTGGGCTGCCCCTCGTACGCAAGATCGTCGAGCGTCACGGCGGGCAGGTCACGCTCGACTCGGTGCCGGGTGAGGGGACCCGCGTGGCCTTCACGCTGCGCGCCGCGGCCGACGATCCGGGCAGCGACTGAGTCCTGGGCCCGCTGAGAGCGGGCTACTGCAACGGCAGTGCAACGCTCCTTCTCCTAGCGTCTGACTGTGCCCGAATTTCCGGCGTGCCCCGAGCGGGTCGCCGCGTGCCCAGGAGGCCTGCCATGAACGCGAACCCCCGTCCCCTCCGCCTTCCGACCCGTCGCCTGCTCAGCTCTCTCGCTGCTTTCTCCCTGCTCGCGGCGCCCGTTGCCCAGGCCGCGCCCACCACGCTCGTCCTGAACGGCCAGTCGGTCACGCTGAACACCACTGTGATCGGCGGGGTCACGTACCTCAAACTCGCCGACCTGAAGGCAGTGCTCGCGGCCCAGGGCGGGGCCAATGCCAAGGCCAGTGTCGAGGGCTGCGTGAACGAGTGGTTGTTCAACGGCATTGAGCGGCTGCGCGTGACGAAGGTCCAGGCGGTCAAAGACCAGTACTACGGTGACGGTTGGGGCGTGACGGTCGAGATCAAGAACGGCGCGCAGGAGACGCTGACCCTCGACGACGCCGGCATCGAGTACAACGGTGCGGTCAGTCTGGCCTTCGCCGACGGCAACAGCTGGAGCAAGAGCTGGCGTGAGGGGTGGCAGAGCAAGACCTACGCCAAGATGCAACAGGGTACCGGCACCCTCTACGAGTTCCAGATCTTCCCCGAGAGCAAGATGGACCCTGCCGCCGTCGCCACCTACACGCCCCAGAAGTTCCTGCTGGAGGTCGGCGCGAAGAACGCCGAGCGTGTCAAGGCCAACTTCAGCGTGCCCGACCCCAGTTTCCGAGTGAATCTGACCTGCCGGAAGTAGGCGGAGAGGGGGCGGGACCAGGACATATTCCCGGTCCCGCCCCCCCTCCCAGGATTCAGGCCTCGCGCGCGGTCTTTAGGGCCTTCGCCCACCACAGCAGTTCGTCGAGCATGGCCTGCACGCCCGGCTGAAGGTGCGCCATGTCTTCGAGCGCCGCGCCCTGCTGCCACGCCCCGAAGAAATCCGCGCCCTGGATGTGCACGCCGGTCCGGGTCGGGGCCATCTGCAACTCCACGGCGATCTGCCGCAGCTGCTCGATCGCCCGCGCCGCGCCCACCGAGCCGTAGCCCACGAACGCGGCGGGCTTCTTGTTCCACTCGGGATAGGCGTAGTCCAGGGCGTTTTTCAGCACGGCGGTCGGCGCGTGGTTGTACTCGGCCGTCAGGAAGATGTAGCCGTCGAACTCGGCGACCTTGTGCTGCCAACGGACCGCGACCTCGTTCTGCGACGGCGCGTAGGCGTTCGAGGCGACCTCGTCAAAAAAAGGCAGGGGAAAGTCGCGCAGGTCCACAAATTCGTAGTCGGCGTCGCTGCGCTGCGAGACGATGCCGCGCAGCCAGTCGGCCGGCTTGTCGGCAAACCGGGCGGCGCGTGTACTGCCGATGATGATCGCGATCTTGACCATGTGGTTCCTCCGAGAGCAGGGAAGGGGTGGGCCGCGCGGCAGCGGACCCGCCGGGTCGGTTCCGTCACGCTACCATGGTCACCGCGCCGCACTCTGGGACAGGCGGGCGGACCCTGGCTTGACAGGCTGGGCCGTAGCACGGGCTTTTGGGAAAGGTGTCCGGAAAATCTGACCCTCTGCCGGCCGTCCTTTCCCTGTTCGCGGGTACAGGTCTCTCTGTTTTGTCCGCCGCTACCTTGACTGCCCTATGGACATTGGGCTACGGGCCGAGTGCCTTGATCAGTGTTATCAAGGCGACCCCCATGCCCCTATGGTCTGCCGATCAGGCGGCCAACGTGTCCAGCAGCGCCTGACAGGCGGCCTCGCAGCGTCGGCAGGCCTCGGCGCACAGGCCGCAGTGCTCATGGTGTCCGGCGTGTTTGCTGCACTCGTCGGCGCAGGCCCGGCACGCCACGAGGCAGGCCTGAAGCTGGGCTCGCACGACCTCCGGCGTCGTCGCAGTCTGGCGCACGAGTACCCGCCCAGTCACCCCACAGATGTCGGCGCAGTCGAGGTCCAGCCGGATGCAGGGCACCATCATGCCGATGTCCGACTCGGCGAGGCAGGCGTCGGCACAGGCTGCACAGATTTGGGTGCACTCGGCACAGGCGGCAATGCACTCGGCCAGGGTGGGCAGGTCGGCGACCTGCGCGGCGCGCGGGTGGTTCTGAAGCATCCGGGTCAGGGCGGGCGTGTGGTCGGAAGTCGTCATGGTCTTCTCCTGAGCAGGCGCGGGGAGGGTCGGCAGATCGGCTTGCCTAGCCTGCACGCCCCCCATACCGCGCAGTGAAGAACTCACTCGTCCTACCTTCGGACAACCTTGAGGGGGACTTCAGGGCCCGCGTGTCAGTCCCGGCTGATGACGTACACGTCCACGTTGCGCGTCTCGCGCAGCACGGTCTTGATGATGTCCCCGCGCAGAAATTCGGTGAGGCGCGAGCGGCTCGTCTCGCCCATGACGACCTGCGTCGCGTGAATCTCCTGTACGAAGCGCACGAGGACCGGCGCCACGCTGCCCTGGGCGTCGAGGACATGGAACTGCCCCCCCAGGGCCGCCGTGATGGCCCGGAAGGTGCCCAGCATCCGGGCCTGCTCGGCATTCAGGCGCGTGGGCCGGATGGTCACCACATGCAGTTCACCGTGCAGCCGCTCGGCGAGTTGGCCGCCCCGGCGGATCAGGCGGCCGCCCGTCTCCTCAGCGGCGATGGCGACCACGACCCGCTCCTGCACGCCGGGTTGGCCCGCAGGCGCTTCCATCTCGACCGCGTTGGCGACCTGCCGCAGCGCGATCTCGCGCAGGGCCGTGAGGTTGGCGACCGTGAAGAAGTTGGTCAGCGACTGCTCGATCTTCTCGGGGCCGTAGATATGCCCGGCCCGCAGCCGCGCGCGCAGGTCGTCGGGCGGCAGATCCACGAACACGAGTTCGTCGGCGCCGTGCAGCACCGCGTCGGGCAATCTCTCTCGCACGCGCACGCCGGTCAGGCGGGCCACCGTATCGTTCAGCGATTCGAGGTGCTGGACGTTCACGGTCGAGATCACGTCGATTCCGGCGTCCAGCAGCGTTTCCACGTCCTGCCAGCGCTTTTCGCAGGCGCTGCCGGGGGCGTTGGTGTGGGCCAGTTCGTCGACCAGCACCACGCCGGGGCGGCGGGCGATCAGGCCGTCCACGTCCAGCTCGCCCAGGGTCACGCCGCCGTGCGCCAGGACGCGGCGCGGAAAGACCGGCAGCCCCTCGGCGGCCTGCACGGTGCCCCGGCGACCGTGCGTCTCCAGCACGCCGATCAGGGCGTCCTCGCCGCGCTCCAGGCGCTCGCGCAGTTCGTTCAGGGCGCGGGTGGTCTTGCCCACGCCCGCTGCCATGCCCACAAAGATCTTGTAGAGGCCGCGTGTGCGCCCCGCGCCCTCCCCGGGACGGGAGAGCGAGAGGCGTTCGGGCTGGCGCGGTTCGGTCACGGCATCTCCACGGGGGGGCTGTTTCAGCGCGCCGCGTCCAGCGCGAGGTTCAGACGCAGCACGTTCACGCCCGGTTGGCCCAGGCCCAGGGCTCCGCGCTCGGTATTCGCGGCGACCAGGGCGCGCACCTGCGCCGCGTCCAGCCCACGCACCCGTGCCACCCGCGCTACCTGAAGCTCGGCCCCGGCGGGCGAGATGTGGGGGTCCAGCCCCGCGCCCGAGGTGGTCAGCAGGTCCACCGGAATCTGCGAGGCGGCTACGTTTTCACGTGCCGCGATCTCCCTGGCGCCTGCCTGCGCGCGCTCACGCAGCGCCGGGTTGCTCACCGCTAGGTTGGACCCCGAGGCGTTGGTGGGGTCGTACCCCGCCCCCGCTGCGCTGGGCCGCCCGACGAAGTAGGTGTTGCCCGTGAAGGTCTGCCCGACGAGCGCCGAGCCGACGACCTTGCCGCCCTGTTCGATGAGCGAGCCGTTGGCCTGCCGGGGAAAGAGGGCGCCGGCTGCCAGAGTGGTCACGAGAGGGTAGAGCAGTCCCGCCAGGGCGAGCCACAGCAGCGTGAAGCGCAGCCAGGACAGAACACCGGGTTGAGGAGCGGCATCGGTGGACAGGGAGGGAGTGGTCACGGAATTCACCTCTGGAAGCCCAGCACGCCGAGGGCCAGGTCAATGAGCTTGATGCCGACGAAGGGCACGAGGACGCCGCCCAGGCCGTAGATCACCAGGTTGCGGGCCAGCAGGGCGTCGGCGCTGCCGGGGGTGTAGCGCACACCCTTGAGGGCCACCGGAATCAGGGCCGGAATGACGAGCGCGTTGAAGATGACGGCCGACAGGATCGCACTTTCGGGGCTGCGCAGGCCCATCACGTTCAGAGGCGCGAGGGCCGGAAGCTGCGCGGCGAACAGCGCAGGCAGTACCGCGAAGTATTTCGCCACGTCGTTGGCGATCGAGAAGGTGGTCAGCGCGCCGCGTGTCATGAGGAGGCCCTTGCCGATCTCGACGACCTCGATGAGCTTGGTGGGGTCGGAATCCAGATCGATCATGTTGGCGGCTTCCTTGGCGGCCTGGGTGCCGCTCTGCATCGCCAGTCCCACGTCGGCCTGCGCCAGTGCCGGAGCGTCGTTGGTGCCGTCGCCCATCATAGCGACAAGCTTGCCGCCATGCTGTTCCTCGCGGATCATCCGCAGCTTGTCCTCGGGGGTCGCCTCGGCCAGAAAGCCGTCCACGCCGGCCTCGCGGGCAATCGCCTCGGCGGTCAGGGGGTTGTCGCCGGTGATCATCACCGTGCGCAGGCCCATGCGGCGCAGTTGCTCGAAGCGCTCGCGCATCCCCGGTTTCACGATGTCCGACAGGGCCACCACGCCCAGCAACCTCTCGTTCTGGATGACGACCAGCGGCGTGCCGCCCCCGCGCGCCACCTCGTCCACCAGCGGCTGAAGCTCGGGCGGCACGCGGCCCCCGCGCTCGGCGGCGAGACGGGCGATGCGGTCGGACGCGCCCTTGCGGATGCTCGACGGGCCACCCACGGCCGGAAAGTCCACGCCGCTCATGCGGGTCTGGGCCGTGAACTCAATGAATTCCGCGCCGCCCGGCGTCTCCACGGTCACGCCCTGGGTGCGGGCCAGGGCCACGATGCTCTTGCCCTCGGGGGTGGGGTCGGCCAGCGAGGCGAGGGCAGCCAGGCGTGCCAGCTCGGTCTCGGTCACGCCGGGCAGCGGCGCGAAGCGGGTGGCCTGCCGGTCCCCGATGGTGATGGTGCCGGTCTTGTCGAGCAGCAGCACGTCCACATCGCCCGCGACCTCAACCGCTTTGCCGCTCTTGGCGATCACGTTGGCCTGCAGGGCCCGGTCCATTCCCGCGATACCGATGGCGGGCAGCAGCCCACCGATGGTCGTCGGGATGAGGCACACGAGCAGGGCCACGAGCGTCACCACGTTGACCTCGGCCCCGGCAAAGCGTGACAGGGGCAGCAGCGTGGCGACGACGATCAGGAACACCAGTGTCAGTGCGGCGAGGAGGATGGACAGTGCCAGTTCGTTGGGCGTCTTCTGGCGGCTCGCCCCTTCGACCAGGGCGATCATGCGGTCCAGAAAGCTCTCGCCGGGCTGCGAGGTCACGCGCACCACGATGCGGTCGGACAGTACCCGCGTGCCGCCGGTCACGCCGCTGTGGTCGGTGCCCGCCTCGCGGATCACGGGGGCGCTCTCGCCGGTAATGGCGCTCTCGTCCACCGAGGCCAGCCCCTCAACGACCTCGCCGTCGCCGGGAATCATCTCGCCGGCCTCGACCACGATCAGGTCGCCGGGAACGAGGCGGGTGCTGGGCACCACTTCCTCCACAGTGTTGACCAGCCGCCGGGCGGGCGTGTCCTCGCGCGCCGAGCGCAGGGTGGCGGCCTGGGCCTTGCCGCGCGCTTCGGCCAGCCCTTCGGCGAAGTTGGCGAACAGCACCGTGAACAGCAGCAGCAGCGTGATGGTCAGCTCGTAGCCCCACGAGCGGCCCGAGGCGAGGTTCATGACCGTGAGGATCGCCGTGAGCACACCGCCCACGAGAACCACGAACATGACGGGGTTTTTGGCCATCGCGCGCGGGTCGAGCTTGACGAAGGAGGCACGCAGGGCGTTCAGGAGCAGGGCCGACGAGAAGATGCTGTTCGGCGCTTTGGGGGGCTGGGCAGTGGTCATGGTTGGTCCTGTGTGCCGGTAGAAGCGGCAGCGGCTTGAGCGGCAGTGGCGCGGTTCAGCGTGAGCTGTTCGGCCACCGGCCCCAGCACCAGTGCGGGGGCGAAATTCAGGAGTTGCAGCAGCAACATGACGCTCAGGAGCATCCCGGCGAACACGGGGGTGTCCACCCGCAGTGTGCCGCTGGTTTCGGGCGCGGCCTTCTTGGTGGCCAGCAGTCCGGCGATCGCCAACGGTCCCAGGATGGGCAGGAAGCGGGCCAGGATGAGCACCACCGAGCAGGTCACGTTCCACCAGGGCGTGTTGTCGCCCAGGCCCTCGAAGCCGCTGCCGTTGTTGGCGAAGGCCGAGTTGTACTCGTAGAGCACCTGCGAGAGTCCGTGGAAGCCGGGGTTCGAGTTGGCCGTGACCGCCGGATTGGCCAGTGCCGCCGCCGTGAAGCCCAGCACCAGCAGCGGCTGGAGCAGGATGATCAGCGAGGCGATTTTCATCTCGCGGACCTCGATCTTGCGCCCAAACAGCTCGGGGGTGCGCCCAACCATCAGCCCGGCGATGAACACGGTCAGGACCACGAAAATCAGCATGTTGATCATGCCCACGCCGATGCCGCCGTATACGTCGTTCAGGAACATGCCGAGCTGCGGCACCAGCCCGCCCAGCGGCGTGAACGAGTCGAGCATCCCGTTGACCGAACCGTTGCTGGTCTGGGTGGTCACCGCTGCCCACAGCGCGGTGGCATCGGCGCCGAAGCGCACCTCCTTGCCTTCCAGGTTGGGGCCCAGTGCCGAGAGACCCTGAAGAGCTGCGTTCGGCCCGCGCTCGGCCAGCACCGCGCCGAGGGTGAGCGCCGCAGACATCACGCTCATGACCACCATGATCGCCAACCCGAAACGGGCGCGGTTCAGAAAGCGGCCCACCGCGACCACGAGCGACACCGGAAACAAGATGATGCTCACGATTTCCATGAGGTTCGACAGCGGCGTGGGGTTTTCCAGCGGCGTGGCCGAGTTGGGGCCGTACCAGCCGCCGCCGTTCGTGCCGAGCTGCTTGATGGCAACCATCGCGGCGACCGGCCCGACCGGGATGGTCTGGGTGGTGACGGCCTTGCCCTCAATGGTCTGGGCCTGCACCAGAGTGGCCGTCTTCGCGCCGCTGAAGGTGCTGGGCACCCCCTGCCAGGTCAACAGGAGGGCCAGCACGAAGGCAGTGGGCACCAGAAAGCCGACCGCGCGCGTCACGTCGAGGTAGTAGTTGCCGACGTCCGTCTGGCCCTTGAGGCCGCGCAGTACCGCGAACAGGGCCGCCATGCCCACGGCGGGCGTCACGATCTGGAGCGCCGTGATGCCCACCATCTGCGAGAGGTACGACAGGCCGCTCTGGCCGCTGTAGTGCTGCTGGTTGGTGTTGGTAATGAAGCTGGAGACGGTATGCAGGGCCGTGTCCCAGCGCATGTTGGCGATCCCGTCCGGATTCAGGGGCAGGTTGCCCTGGAACAGGAACAGGAGGTACGCGGCCACGCCCAGCAGCACGTTGGTGCCCAGCAGCGCCGCGCCGTACTGCCGCCACGTCATGCCGTGCGAGGCGTCCACGCCGCTCAGGCGCAGAAAGCCGGACGCGAGGCGGGAGGCGGGGCCGGCGAAGACGCGCGCGATGAGCGCCCCCAGAGGAATCGCCAGCGCGAAGGCCAACGCGTAGGTCAGGAAGATGTCCACAGCGTCACAGCCTTTCGGGGACGAGGATGAAGGCCGCGGCGGCGCCGAACAGGGCCAGCAGCGTCAGGAGGCCGATGACCGCGCCCATCAGAACTTCTCCGCGCGCACGAGGGCGTACAGCAAGTAGGCGGCGAGCAGGAGCACGATCAGGAGAAGGGCAAGGTCCATGAGCGGCATCCTCTTCCCCGGTCGCTCCGGCCGGTATCCTGCTTCCGGCCAGTGGATTGGCCAGATGGCCAGTGGTGGCCGCCCGCCGAAGCACTAGGCTGCGCCTGGGCCGAGCGCCCTCCCCGGAGACCCATGCCTGTCGTCAGAGCCAACCCGATTTCTCCAGCCGAGCCGGTGCCCGTTTCCGAGGTCCCCGCCACCGTCTTTCCCCTGAGCGAACGCGCGTTGCTGGGGCTGTGCCTGGGCCTGATCCTGCTCATCACGCTGGTGGACATTCTGACCCCGGCCTCGCTGGTGGTCGGCACACTGCTCAGCGCGCCCATCGCCCTGGCGGCATTAGGAGTTTCGCGCCTCTGGACGCTACGCCTGATCGGCCTGGTGCTGGCCGGCAACGTCCTCGCAGCGGTGTGCAACGGCCTGCGCGACAGCGCGGACGTGGCCGATCTGGTCAACCGGGTGGTCAGCATGCTGGCCGCGCTGCTTGTCGGGGTGCTCACGCTGCGGGCCCGCGAGGCCTCGGCCCGCGCCGCCCGGCTGACCGAGGAGCGGCGCCGCCTGGGCCGCGAGCGGGCGCTGCGCGCGCTCGTCGAGGCAGTCAGTGGCCCCTTCGGGCAGGGCGAATTCGTGGTGCGGGCGGCCCAGGCCCTGCGCGACCTGTCGGGGGCTGAGAGGGTCGAGATCGGCAGTGTGGACCGCGCCGTATTGGCCGCCCCGCACGGCCTGAGCCCCGAACACGGCCCCGGCCGCCTGGGCATGCGGCTGCCGCTGGAGGTCCTGGCGCGCCCCGCCGGTACCGGGCGCGTATGGGCAACGGGCGGCGGCGACCTGCTGCTCGCGCGGCTCTCGCGGCCGCATGGCGACGACCTGCTCCTGCTCCTGACCCGACCCACGGCGGCTCCCGACGTGCTGGAGGAAGCGGTGCTGACCCTGCAACCCCTGCTTGACCGCACGGCCCTGCTCGACGACCTGCAGCTACGCCAGACCCAGCTTCAGGAGCGCGGCGAACTCATGCAGGACCTCGTATATGCCCTGAGCCACGACCTGCGCACGCCCCTGATGGCCAACACCATGAACATGCGCTTGGCCCTTAAGGGGGCCTACGGGCCGCTGCCCGAGGACTACCTCTCGACCCTGCGTCACGGTCTGGACGCCAACGCGGCGCTGCTGGCGCTGGCCGATCAGCTGCTGCTCGTCGCCAAGTACGAAAGCGGCGAGCAGGAGGACCCGGTGGGCAGCGTGGCCCTGCGCGACGTGGTGTTGGGCGCCCTGAGCCAGCTCAGCGCGCGGGCCGAGGAGCGCGGCGTGAGCTTCGAGACCGGCCTGGACGGGGTGCGGGTGCCGGGCCTGACGCATGACCTGCGCCGCGCCGCGCAGAACCTGCTCGAAAACGCGGTGCGCTTCAGCCCGCCGGGCGGCGTGGTGCGCGTGACCCTGAGCGCCGACGACGGCGAGGCGGTGCTGCGCGTGCTCGACCAGGGGCCGGGCATTGCGCCGGGCCGCGAAGCCACGCTGTTCCAGCGTTTCCGGGCCGGCGGCGCGGGCGGCGGCACCGGCCTGGGCCTGTACCTTACGCGCCGCATCGCCGAGGCGCACCGGGGGCGCGTGACCTACACCCGCACGGCGGCCGCCCAGAGCGTGTTCAGTCTGTGGCTGCCACTGGAGACCCCGTGACCCCCTCGCTCATCCGCGTGCTGCTCGTCGAGGACCACGCCTTTACCCGCGACGGCCTGCGCGCGGCCATCAATCTGGAGGCCGACCTGCGGGTGGTCGCCGAGGCCCGCAGCGGCGAGGAGGGCCTGGAAAAGCTGGTGCACACCGGGGTGGACGTAGCTGTGCTCGACATTGGGCTGCCGGGCATGGACGGCATCGCCCTGGCCGCCGAGATCAAGCGTGGCTGGCCCAAGACGCGCGTCGTGATGCTCACGGCCCACAACCTGCGCGAGGAGGTCCTTGCCGCTCTGGCCTCGGGCGCCGAAGCCTACTGTCTCAAGAGTGGCGACCCCGACCTGCTGCTGCTCGCCATCCGGGCCGCCGCCGCCGGCAGCGCGTACCTTGACCCGCAGGTGGCGCACCACGTCCTGGGCAGCATCCGCGCGCCGCACGCCGTCTCGCCCCTGACCCCGCGCGAGACCGAGGTGCTGCGCCTCATCGCCGAGGGGCAGGGCAACAAGGAAATCGCCCTGGCCCTTGGCATCAGCGTGAGCACTGTCAAGCTGCATGTGCAGGACCTGCTCGTCAAGCTCCAGGCCGCCGACCGCACCCAGGCCGCCGTGCAGGCGCTGCGGCGCGGGCTGCTGTAGGGGCGGGCATAGCGGCGCCACACGCTGTGCCCGCCCGAGCGGAGTCATTCGCCAGCACGTTCCGGCCAGAACTATGGGCTGCCCGAGGTCAATCCCCCGGGCACCGAATGGACAACCACTTCAGGCCCCCGCGCCGCCAGGGGAACTGCGGCGTCCTTACCTGCCCAGACCGGCCTTGTCGGCAAGCTGCTGGGCGGCGGCAGCCGCGCTCTGGGCGTTCTTGCTCGCCACGAACTGGTCGATCACGGCCCCGAAGGCGCTCGTGAAGCTCTCGGGAGCCACGGCCCCGTGCGCCATGCTGCCCACGATCCGGTCCTTTTTCCAGTCGGCGGCGGCGCTGCGGGAATACGTGTTGTAGCGCCGGATGTCGCTGTCCAGGCGGGCGGCGATGCTGCCCTTAAGTGGGTTGAAGGTGTCCTGGCCCTGCCTACTGCCCAGCACCTTGAGCCAGTTGACCGCCTCGGTGCGGTGCTTGGCACCCTTGGGGAGCCCGAACGAATCGGCGAGCATCACGAAGGTGCCGTCGGTACCGGGCGCGGTGGTCCAGCCGAAGCCAGTGTTCGGCAGAAGGTAGCGGCTGTTGGTGAGGTACCCGGCGGCCCAGTCGCCCATGATGTTGAAGGCGCTCGTGCCGTCCGCGATGCGGTCGCTGGCCTGCTGCCAGCTCAGGCTGGCGGCGTCCTTGTTGGCGCAGTCCATGACCTTGCCGAAGGTCGTGAAGGCCGCGACCACCTTGGGATCCGTGAACTTGGTCTTGCCGCTCCACAGGTTCTGCCAGCCGTCCGCGCCCAGGCTACCCACCATCACGTTCTCCCAGAGGTGCTGCTGGGTCCAGTTTTCGCCCACGACGAGCGGCGCGGCGACGCCCTTCGCCTTGAGGGTGTTACAGGTCGTCAGGAACTCGGCCCAGGTCTTGGGCGGGGTCACGTCCCACGCCTTGAGCTTGGCGGGGTTGTACCACATGACGTTGGAGCGGTGCACGTTCACCGGCACGCTCCAGATGCCGCCTTTACTGGAGATGAGCTTGACCACATCGGCGGGGAACGCTTTGGTCCAGCCCTCGGACTTGAACAGGCTGCTGAGGTCTTCCATGCGGTTGGCGACGACCCACGTACCGATGAGTTCCTGGCCGGCGTGCGCCTGGAACGAGTCGGGGGGCGTGCCGCCCAGCATGCGGGTCTTGAGCACAGCCTTGGCGTTCGTGCCCGCCCCCCCCGATACGGTCGCGTTGTTGACGCTCACGTCCGGGTATTTCTGCTGATATAGCCGCAGCAGGGCGCGCAGGGCCGGGGCCTCGTCGCCGGCCCACCAGGAAAAGATTTCGAGTTTGGCGGCCGAGGCGCTCGACAGCGCGCTCAGGCCAGCCACCAGTAGGACGGCTCTGTACATGGTCTTCTCCTAGAAACATCTTGTGTGTGGGCCACGGCTTCCCACAGGCAGGGAGGGGGGCGGCCCCGGGGTCGTGCGGTTGAGATGCAGGGCAGCATGAATCCCCCGGCGCTACAGCGTTCTTACATCCCGCCGCAGCGTGCGGGATGAAGGCCGGCTGCGTCAGCGGTCAGTCCACGCCGGCCCCGGCTGCGGTTTTCTCTGGGGCCACCCCCACCCTCCCCCCTCCGGTGATCAGCTCCCCCGGTGCCCCAATCCCCAGGACACTTCGGCGGCCACACCCGTCAGCCGGCGCAGCAGGGCTTCGCGTCCCCGCAGCCGCCCTGTGGGAAAGCTCAGGCCCAGGGCTGCCAGCACCGCGCCGCCCTCGCCGCGCAGCGGCACGGCCATGCCACTCGTCCCCACCTCCCACTCGTCGCGCGCCAGCGCGTGGCCGCTGCGGCGGATGGCCTGCGCCTCCTGCGGCCAGTCGGCGGGGGCCGTGTCTGGGGTCAGGCCATGCAGGGCGAACAGCAGCTTGCCGCTGGCGCTGGCGTGCGGCGGCAGCACGAATTGGGTCTCGCCTGCCACCGCGCCGCCCTCGCGGCCCTGCACCGACCGGGCCACGCACAGAACCCGCGGCGACGGCCCGGCTTGCAGCACCGCCAGAAAGGCCAGCAGGTGCGTGCCGCGCGCCAGGGCCGTCATGGCGTCGTGGGCGGGGGCGTACCAGGGCACGCTGCCGTACAGGGCGCTCGACAGCTTGAGCAGCCGCCACCCCAGCTGGTAGCGCCCGCGCCCGACCTGAAGGAGCAGGCCGCAGCCACACAGCGTCTGCAGGTGCTCGTGCAGCGTCGAGGTGGCCAGCCCCAGGTGTGCGGCCAGGGCGCTCAGGGTCCATTCGGCATGGTCGGCGTCGAAAGCTTCGAGCACGCCGACCGCACCCTCGACGGTCGAGCGGGTACGGGTCACGGCCCAATCCTAGCTCCTTTCCGGACATGCCGGAAAAGCGCCTTGTGCGGGAAACGTGGCCGGAGAAGGATGGGGGCACTTCAAGTTCAGAGCTGTGCTCCCAGGAGACGACATGACCACCGAAACTGTACCCGTCATCCGCGCCCCGCGTGGCCCCGAGAAGACCGCCAAAGGCTGGATCCAGGAAGCTGCCAAACGCATGTTGATGAACAACCTCGACCCCGAGGTGGCCGAGCACCCCGAGACGCTGGTGGTGTACGGCGGGCGCGGCAAGGCGGCGCGGAACTGGCCCGCCTTCCACAAGATCGTGGAGACGCTCGACCGCCTGGAAAACGACGAGACGCTGCTCGTGCAGTCGGGCAAGCCGGTGGCGGTCCTGCGCACGCACGAGTGGGCGCCGCGCGTGTTGATCGCCAACTCCAACCTCGTGCCGCACTGGGCCACCTGGGAGACTTTCGACAAACTCGACCAGGCGGGGCTGATGATGTACGGCCAGATGACGGCCGGAAGCTGGATATACATCGGCACGCAGGGCATCTTGCAGGGCACCTACGAGACCTTCGCGGCGGCCGCCCGCAAGCACTTCGGCGGCAGCCTGAAGGGCACGGTCACGCTGACGGCCGGACTGGGCGGCATGGGCGGCGCGCAACCGCTGGCGGTCAAGCTCGCGGGCGGCGTGAGCATTACCGTCGAGATCGACCCTACCCGGATCCAGAAGCGCTTGGACACTCGGTATCTGGACGAGGTGGCGAGTGACCTTGACGACGCCGTCCGGCGTGCCGAAGGGTACAAGGCGCAGGGCGTGGCCCGCTCCATCGGTCTCCTGGGCAACGCCGCCGAGGTACTGACCGAGGTGGTGACACGCGGCTGGACGCCCGACCTCGTGACCGACCAGACGAGCGCCCACGACCCGATGTGGGGCTACCTGCCGGTGCTGGCCCCCGACGAGGACGCCGCCGCGCTGCGCACCGAATACGCCGACGAGTACCGGGCGCGTGCCTACGAGGCGATGGCCACGCACGTCCGCGCCATCCTGACCCTGCAGGAGCGGGGCGCAGTGGCCTTCGACTACGGGAACAACCTGCGTCAGCGTGCCCTGGAGGCCGGGGTCGAAGGCGCCTTCGGCTACCCCGGCTTCGTGCCCGCCTTCATCCGCGACAGCTTCTGCGAGGGGCGCGGGCCGTTCCGCTGGGTGGCGCTGTCGGGCGACCCCGAGGACATCTACGCGACCGACCGCGCGCTGCTGGAGCTGTTCCCGGAGGACGAGCGCCTCCAGTCCTGGCTGACCTATGCCGCAGGTGAAATCGCCTTTCAGGGCCTGCCTGCCCGCATCTGCTGGCTGGGGTACAAGGAGCGCGACCGCGCCGCGCTGCTGTTCAACGAGATGGTGGCCGACGGCCGCCTTAAGGCCCCCATCGTGATCGGGCGCGACCACCTCGACGCGGGCAGCGTCGCGAGCCCCTACCGCGAGACCGAGGCCATGCTGGACGGTTCGGACGCCGTGTCGGACTGGCCGCTGCTGAACTTCGGGGTAGGGATCGCCTCGGGCGCGGCCTGGATGAGCTTTCACCACGGCGGCGGTGTGGGCCTGGGCTTCTCGCAGCACAGCGGACTGGTGGCGCTGGCCGACGGCACCCCCGAGGCCGCCCTGCGCCTGAGCCGCTGCCTGACCAACGATCCCGGCATGGGCGTGCTGCGCCACGCCGACGCGGGCTACGACCTCGCGCTGGATACGGCGCGGGAACGTGGGCTGGACTTGCCGAGTGTGGAGCGGTGAAGCAGCCGGGAGAACAGCCAGCCCACCTGCCCTATTCCGGCATTGCCACCTTCGCCCGCGCCCCGCTGCGTGACCTGAGGGAGGACTGGCACGCCGACGTGGGCGTGCTGGGCATCCCCTTCGACCTTGCGCTGGGTTTCCGGCCCGGTGCCCGCTATGCTCCCCGCGCGCTGCGGGAGGCCAGCCTGCGCTACGTGCCGCCCTTCATGGGGCTCGACGGGCGCACCCGGTTGGAGGGCGTCACTTTGGCCGACGCGGGCGACGTGGCGCTGCCCAGCCTGGAGCCGGAGCTGGCCCGCGAACGCATCACGCAGGAGGCGCGGGGACTGCGCGGACGCTGCCGGGTGCCGGTCTTCCTGGGGGGCGACCACAGCGTCACCTACCCGCTGCTGCGGGCCTTCGGCGACGTGCCGGCGCTCCATGTCGTGCAGCTTGACGCGCACCTCGACTTTACCGACACACGCAACGACACGCGCTACAGCAACTCCAGCCCGTTTCGCCGCGCCGCCGAGGAGCTCCCGGACCTCGTCCACATCACGACCGTGGGCCTGCGCGGTCTGCGTTTTGACCCCGAGGCGGTGGCGGCGGCGCGGGTGCGGGGACACACCCTGATCTCGATGCCCGAGGTGCAGGCTGGGCTGGCGGACGTCCTGGAACGGTTGCCGCAGGAGAAGAATGTCTATATCAGCGTCGATATAGACGGGCTGGACCCCGCCGTGGTGCCGGGCACCTCCAGCCCCGAGCCGGATGGCCTGACCTACGCGCAGGCGACGGCGCTGCTGGCGGCCACGGCACGCCGCAACACCGTGGTGGGCCTGGACCTCGTGGAGCTGGCCCCCAACCTCGATCCCAGCGGCCTGAGTGCCCTGATCGGCGCGCGGCTCGTCATGGAGACGCTGTGTGAGGTCTTTGATGCCGGAAACTGAGGTGCTCTACACGGGCATGTCCCAGCTCACCACGCCTGCCCCCGGCCCCCAGCGCGGCGCGGCGATGCGTGAGCTGAGGGTCATCCCCGACGCCGCCCTGCTCGTGCGCGGCGGGCAGGTGGCCTGGGTGGGCCGTCGCCAGGACGCGCCCGCAGTCTCGGAGGAGCACGACCTCGGCGGTGTGGCGGTCGTGCCCGCCCTCACCGACCCGCATACCCACGCGGTCTGGGCGGGCGACCGCCTCGCGGACTTCGGGGCGCGGGCGCAGGGCGTGGCCTACGAGACGATCCTGGCGCGCGGCGGCGGCATCCGCAGCACCATGCGCGCGACGGCGGCGGCGAGTGTGGATGAGCTCGTGGCCCTCGCCCGCCCCCGTCTTGCGGCCCTGATCCGCTCGGGCGCGGCGACGATTGAGGTCAAGAGCGGCTACGGCCTCGACTTCGCCGCCGAACTGCGGATGCTGGAGGCGGTGCAGGTGCTGGCCCGCGAGATGCCGGGAGCGCTGGTGCCCACCCTGCTCATTCATGTTCCGCCGCCGCAGGGCCGGGCCGAGTACGTCCGCGAGGTCTGCGAAGTGCTGATCCCCGACGTGGCGCGGCGCGGACTGGCGACTGCCGTAGACGTGTTCTGCGAGCGCGAGGCCTTCACGGTGGGGGAAACGCGGGCCATCCTCACGGCGGCGCGGGCGCATGGCCTGGGGCTCAAGCTGCACGCTGACCAGTTCCACGCCATCGGCGGCACCGAACTGGCCTGTGACCTCGGCGCGCTCAGTGTCGACCACCTGGAGGCGAGCGGTGACGCGCAGGTGCGGGCGCTGGCCGCTTCGGGGACGGTGGCCACGGTGCTGCCGGGTGTCTCGCTGCATCTGGGGCTGCCCGCCGCGCCCGCCCGGCATCTCGTGGACGCCGGAGCCTGCGTGGCGGTGGGCACCGACCTCAACCCCGGCAGTTCGCCGCTGCCCAGCGCCGCGCTGGCCCTGGCCCTCGCCGTGCGCCTGTGCGGCCTGACCCCTGCCGAGGCCCTGACGGCGGGCACGGTCAACGCCGCCGCCGCTCTGGGCCTGCGCGACCGCGGCGCACTGGCACCGGGGCAACGCGCCGACTTTCTGGCACTGGAGGGCCGCGACTGGCGCGACCTCGTGTATACGCTGGGCGGCCAGCCGGTGCGGCAGGTCTACCGGGGCGGGCAGCCCGCGCAACAAGGAGAACGACTGTGATTCTGGACCGCGAACTGACACTGGAAGGCTTTATTGAGATCGTGCGCGGCGGCGACGCCGTGGAACTCGCCCCCGCCGCACGCGGGCGTATCGCTAGGGCACGCGCCGTCGTCGAGGCCATCGTGGACGGCGACCGGGCGGTGTACGGGGTCAACACCGGCTTCGGCAAGTTCGAGAGCGTCCGCATCGGGCGCGGGCAGCTCGAACAGCTTCAGCACAACCTCATCGTGTCGCACGCCATCGGTCTCGGAGAATCCCTGAGCGCTGAGGTCGTGCGCGGCATGATGCTCCTGCGCGCCCAGAGTCTCGCGCACGGGCACTCCGGCGTGCGTCCGGAGGTCGTGGAGCTGCTGCTCGCGCTGCTCAACGCCCGCGTGCATCCGGTCATTCCCGCGCAGGGCAGCGTGGGAGCGTCGGGCGACCTCGCGCCGCTGGCCCACCTCGCCTTGGCGCTCATCGGGCTGGGTGAGGTGGAAGTCGGCGGCGAGGTGCGGCCCTCGGGCGAGGTGCTGGCCGAACTGGGACTCACGCCGCTGACCTTGCAGGCCAAGGAAGGCTTGGCGCTCATCAACGGCACGCAGCTTATGGGCAGCCTGCTGGCCCTGGCGCTGCACGACGCCCAGACGCTGCTGGGCACGGCCAACCTTGCAGCGGCCATGACCGTCGAGGCCCGGTACGGTTCGCACCGGCCCTTCGCCGCCGACGTGGTGGGCCTGCGCCCCCATCCCGGCGCCGTGGCGGTGGCGGCCGAGCTCCGGCACTTCCTGCGGGAGTCGCAGATTGCGCCCAGCCACGCCGAATGCGGCAAGGTGCAGGACGCCTACAGCCTGCGCGCCGTTCCCCAGATTCATGGTGCCACCTGGGACGCCCTGGCCCAGGCCGGGCGGGTGCTGGCGACCGAGTTCGCGTCCGTGACCGACAACCCGCTCATCTTTCCCGAGACGGGCGAGGTCGTGTCGGGCGGCAATTTTCACGGGCAGCCGCTGGCGCTGACCGCCGACGCCCTCAAGGTGGCAGTGGCCGAACTGGCGAACGTCTCCGAGCGCCGGATCGAGCAGCTGCTGAACCCGGCCCTGAGCGGCCTGCCCGCCTTCCTGACGCCCGAGGGCGGCCTGAGCAGCGGCCTGATGATCGCGCAGTACACCGCCGCCGCCCTGGTCAGCGAGAACAAGGTGCTCGCGCACCCCGCCAGCGTGGACAGCATTCCGACCAGCGCGGGTCAGGAGGACCACGTCAGCATGGGGGCGCACGGCGCGCGGCAACTGCGCCAGATTCTGGAGAACGCGCAGGGCGTCGTGGCGACCGAACTGCTGTGCGCGGCCCAGGCCCTCGACTTTCAGGCGCTGCGGGCCGGTCAGGGCGTGCAGGCTGCCTACGAACACCTGCGCGCCCACGTCACCCATCTGGACGTCGACCGCTATTACCGCCCCGACCTGCTGCGCGTGCTGGGGCTCGTCCGCAGTGGGGAGCTGCTGGGAGTCGCGGGTCAGGCCACCGCCCATTCGGTCTCGGCGGCGGAGTCGGGAACCGGACGCGTCCCGAGTTTCGGCGACAGCACCTCGCGACACTGAAAATAGGCAGCGCGGTCTCCGTTGACGTGAGACGGCAACCGTTGGTACGCACGGATCTCTCCCATCTTCCACTGAGAGATAACTCACAAAAACGCCCAATTTATGAAGATAGATTCAACGCCGCATGGGAGACGAACGAGAGCGGCAGATGACCGAGGCCCTGAACCGAATGGCGGAGACGGACCTCCAGCCGGATCAGGGGGTCGACGTCTCCAGGCTCATCCGGCGTCTGCTCCAGCGCCAGGAGGAAGTCCAGCGCCAGCTCGGCGAGGTCGTCAGCGAGCTCGGTCAGGTCGCCGCGCTGCTGCGTGAACGCGCCGACGAACCCGGCGACCTCGCGGCGCAGGCCCGCGACCACATCGCGCTCGATTTTGTGCAGGGAGCTCAGGCAATGGAGCAGGCCCGCGAGGTGCTTATCCAGGCGACCCGTGAGCTCGAGTACCTGCGCTACCGCCTGCTGTGAGCCGGCCGGGCGCCTTGCCCCTACGGGGAGGGTATCCGGAAACTGCTCCGCCGCCTTTTTGTGGCACAACCGGGCCGACCAGAACTGGGCCGACCAGATAAAGAAAAGTCTCTCAGGATACTGGCCGGCTGTCTTGTAGGCTCTGCAGAGAGCTGCGCTGCGGGCGATATCTGTTAGGGATCTTGGTTGTGGAGGAGAGTCATGGGGTCGTGGAAGAATCTGCCGATGTCGTGCCGCGGTCTCCCCGCCCCTAACGGTGACTCTGGCTGCAGGACGTGCGGGAGCGCCGCATGACGTTCCTCCAGACGCTGGGGGGTCTGCGGCTCCACGGAACGGACCTCGCCCAGCGCCTGCCGCTGCTCGTGCTGGCCTACCTCGTCATCGAGGGGCCGACCGAGCGCCAGCGGCTACGTGGGCTGTTCTGGCCGGAGGCGCAGAGCCAGGGCAACAACATGCGCGTCGTGCTCGCCAAGCTGCGTGCCAGTCTGCCGGACCTCCCGCTGAGCGGAGACGTCCTGCGTGCCGAGTTGCCCTGCGACGCGCTCGAACTCGCCTCGGCCCCCGACCCGGAGGCCCTGTACCAGGGGGCGTTCCTGCACGGCGTCTCGCTGACAGGGCTGGGCGAGGAACTCTACGAGTGGGTGCTCTCGACCCGTGAGCGTCTCGCCCTGGATATGCAGTACGCCCTGACTGCCCGCGCCGAGGCGGCGCCCTCGCCGGCCGAGGCGGCGCGGCTGGCCGCCCAGGTGCTGGCGGTCCCCGGCGCGGCGCCCCCGGACCTGTCGTTGCTGCGGCGCCTGCACGCCCTGGCGCTGCCGGGCAGCCTGCTCGACCGGCAGCTGGGAGACGCGCGGCGCGAACTGGACCTGGACGGTTCCCTCTCGCCGGCCGCCGGGCCGCCGGACCGGTTCCCGGCGGCCGCGCCGCCCGGCCGGCTGCTGGGGCGCGGCGCGGAGGTCAGTCAGGTGCTCGCGTGGCTGGCGTCGCCGCCGGCGGGCGAGAGGAGGCTGGTGCAGGTCAGCGGCCCCGGCGGCAGCGGCAAGAGTCTGTTGGCGGGCACCGTGCTGCTCGAACGCCAGCACCTGGGCGGCGAGGTGCTGCACCTGGACCTGGAAGTGCTGCGCGACGAGTTGGACGTGGCTGCGCGCGTCGCCTCGGGGCTGGGCCTCCAACTGCCCGACCAGGGCGACCCCTGGCTGGCGTTGACGCTGGCCCTGGACGTCCGCACCCGGAACGCTCCCCTGCTGCTGGCGCTGGACGGTGCCGACGGCGTGACGGGTCTGGAGCTGGCCCTGCCCCGGCTGCTGGCCGCCGCGCCGGGCGTGCAGATTCTGCTGACGCGCCGCACGCCATTGTGGGAGGCGCGCGCGCACCTGAGGCTGGGGGGGCTGCCGCTGCCGGAGCTGACCGATCCCGACCTGCTGCTCGCGCAGAACCCGGCCGTGCAGCTGTTCCTGCGGGCGGCGGGCCCGGACCTGCGTGTGCGCGAGGAGGGCGACCTCGGGCTCATCGCCGCCCTGGTGCGGCGCCTTCAGGGCCTGCCGCTCGCGGTGCAGCTCGCGGGCAGCTGGACCCGGCACCTGTCGCTCGCGCAGGTCCACGCGGCGGTCGAGTCGGGGCAGGTGGTGGGTCCGGGCCTGGGGACCCTGCTTGCCCCTCTGCTCGCCAGAAGCTGGGACCTGTTGTCGCCTGGGCAGCAGCAGGTTCTATCGCGGCTCGCGGGCCTGCCCGACTGGAGCGCCGCCTCGGCGCGCGAGGTGGCTGGCCTGGATGACCCGGCGCGCGCGGCGCTGCTCGCCAGTGGGCTGCTGTTGGAGCAGGGCGGCCGCGTGCAGGTGCTCCCTGTCCTGGCCCACTGGATCGCCGGAATTCTTCCGTTATCGGGGGCCGCGCGCACCCTGCAGGCGGCGCACCATCTGGACCTGCTGCGCCGCCTCGATCCCATGGACCCGCTGCTGCGCGACGAGGCGGGCAACCTCGCCATAGCGCTGGGCTGGCAGTTCTCGCGTCCCGGAGAGCTGGACCCTGGGTCTGGGGCGACTGAGGAAGACCTGCTGCTCGTGTCCCGGCTCGGAACGTATTTCGAGCGCCGCGGGCTGTTCAGTGTGGGCGTCCGCGCCCTGGAAACCCTCGAAGGGCAGACGGGCTCGCCGGGTCTCCGGCTGGCGCTCCAGACCCAGCGCGCCTGGCTGGCCTTCCGCAGCGGTCGCCACCGCGACGCCGAGGGCCTGAGCCGCCGGGTGCTGGCCGCGTCGCCGGACGCGCTGACCCTCAGGGTACGGATGTGGGCGTCCAACGTGCTGGCGGTCACGCTGGGCCACCAGGGGCGCGGGGGCCAAGCAGCGGTGTTCCTGCGCCAGGCGGCGCTGCTCGCCCGGCAACTGGGCGACGGCGGGCGTGAGGCGATGTACCTGGGCAACCTGGCCCTGATGCTCAAGGATCTGGGCGAGTACGCCGAGGCGCTGGGCGCCCTGCGCGCAGCCCAGGCCTACCACCGGCAGTGGGGCCAGCCGGAACATGCGCACTTCGAGGAACTGCGGAGCATTGAGGTGCAGCTCGACGATCCGGAGGCCGATCCGCTGGAGATCTGGGAGGCGGCGCGGGCTTCCGAGCGGGCTCTGGAAGGCAGCGGTTTTCAGGGCTGGGTGGGGAAGGCCGTGTACTTTCAGGCGCGCGCCGCACTTCTGGCTGCCGAGCCCGGCGCGGCGCTCCGGCTGGCGCGCGAGGTTCATACGGCGCTGGAGACCTTTCCCGATCCGACCTTTCAGGCGGCGGCGTGGATCGCCGAGGCCGAGGCGCAGTACGCCCTGTTCCGCACCCCCGAGGCCCGGCGTGCCCTGAGTCTGGCCGCGCAGGCCTGTCTGGATCTGGGCGACGAGGTCGGGTTGCTGGAGGTGCTTCTGGTGCTGGCGGCCGACCTGCGGTACGAGGCCCCGGCCTTCGGCGAAAAGCTGCTGGCCGTCGTGGCGCGCCACCCGCGCAGCAACGCCGCCCAGCGCCGGCGCGCGGCTCAGTCGCCGGGAACGGACGAGGTTCCGGGCGACCTGCGTGCCCTCGTCACCGAGGGGCTGGCGCTGTTCGGCTGAGCGGCCTTCAAGGACCGCCGAAGGTATTGGGCCAGGTGGGAAGTTCGTCGTCTCCGTCGGCCAGGGGCGGCACGTCGGGCGTCACGACCTCGAAGAAGCCGGGAACCCGTCCGCGCGCCGGGCCGCCCGGAACGTCGAGATCGAAGAGGTACAGCGGCCAGCCCCGGTAGACCGCCTGCTGCACCGGGAGCTTCTGGTCGTCCCGCTCCTGAAAGCCGAGGTCGCGGGCGATGGCCGGGCTCTCGCTGGTGGCCAGGGGCAACGGCACGTAGTGGGCGATGGTGGCCGCGAGGTACGGCGGCCAGTCGGCGGCCCAGGGCACGACCGGCGAGGGCAGGCCCTGGCGCACGGCCGCCCCGTACGGCACGAACCGGTAGACCGCGAAGCCCCCGGTCACGCCGCCGGGCCCGGTGGTCGCCAGCCCCGCGCCGAGGTCCACGAGAACGGGGGAAAGGGGCGGCCAGGGCAGGGACGTGTCCGGAGTCATGGCGGCAGTATAGGGAGGCGCGCTCAGCCGTCGTCCGCCCTTGGACGCGCCCGCGCTAAGCTGCCCGGTACGGCGGAGGCCGGCGCCTGTCCATGACCCCCCCTGACCCTGTTTCCTCTGTTCCTGCCGTAGTTTCGCCGGCCGGGGCGTCGCCGGTGTGGCTGGCTGCGGGCCTTGCCCTGGGGCCAATGGTGGCGCTCGGGTTCGGCCGGTTCTCTTATGCGCTGCTGCTGCCGCCCATGCGCGCCTCGCTGGGTTGGACCTACACGCAGGCGGGCGTCATGAATACGGCCAACGGTCTGGGCTACCTGCTGGGCGCGGTGCTGGTCCCCCGGTTGCTGGGGCGCTGGGGGGCGCGACTGGCCTTTACGGCGTCGCTGCTCGTCACAGCGTTGACCATCACCCTGACGGCGGCCAGCGGCGCGCTGGGCTGGCTGCTGCTCATGCGCTTCCTGACCGGGTTGGGCGGAGCCGTGACCTTCACGTCGGGGGGGCTGCTGGCCGCTCAGGTGGCCTCGGGCGCTCCTGCCCGGCAGTCGGGCGCGGTTCTGAGCGTGTTCTATGCCGGGGCCAGCCTGGGCATTCTGCTGACTGGGCTGGGACTGCCGGCGCTGCTGGGCCGGCTGGGGCCGGGGGGTTGGCCGGCCGGCTGGCTGGCGCTGGGGACGCTGTCGCTGCTGGGGCTGGTGATTGCCATACGCGCGGCGGGCCTGACCCGCACGCCCCCGTCCGGGGCCGACACGGGGCGGCTGGGGCTGGCGCAGGTGCGGCCGCTGCTGCGTTCGCTGCTGGCCTATGCCTGCTCGGGGCTGGGTTACGTCGCCTACACGACCTTCTCGGTGACGTACCTGCGTGCGGGCGGCCTGGACACCGCCGGAGTGTCGCTGTTCTGGGCGCTCCTGGGGCTGGCGGGGGTCGCCGCGCCGCTGCTGTGGGGGCGGCTGCTCTCGCAGGGCCAGGGGGGGCGACCGATGGGCATCCTGATGGCGACGATGGGTACGGGGGCGGCGCTCCCGGTGCTCTCGACCACCCCCCTGGCCGTGTTCCTGTCGGCGGCGCTGTTCGGCGTGGCCGCCCTGACGGTCGTGGCCTCGACCACGGCCCTCATTCGCCAGAGCCTGCGCCCGGCGCAGTGGGGCGCGGGGGTGGCCCTGTACACCATTACCTTCGCGGCCTTTCAGAGCGCGGGGCCGCTGCTCACGGGCGCGCTGGCCGACGGCGGCCCGGCGGGTCTGCGGCTGGGTCTGGGCGTCTCGGCGCTCGTGCTGCTGCTGGGCGCGGCGCTGGCCTTCTGGCAGCCGGCCGTGGTGGCCGGAGAGTAGAAGCCTGGAGCCTCTCCGGTCAAGCTCAAGCTTTGCTGGATGCCGGTATGGAGGGTTCCCACGGAACTGCGCCCCCTGCCCCGCCCACATGTGCTATGGGTGGAAGGCCGCTGTGCCCGCCGCAGCGGCGGCGTTGCGCAGAACTGATCTACCTGTTACAATTACGTCGTAAACGTAATTAGGAAAGGAGTTTAAGTCTTGGCCTCGATAATTGACCAACTGACCGCCGACACTGCGCTGGCCCTCGCGCCCGACAGCAGCAGTGCCAAAGCCGCGCAGAAACTCGCCCGCCCCGCCGGGTGGCCCACTCTGGCGCGTGAAGGCGACGTGCTGTGGGGCGAATGCCAGGGCAGCGGGGCGCACCCCTACCTTGTGGGCGTGGATGGCCGCAGCGCCGAACTCGCCAGCAAATGCAGCTGTCCCAGCCGTAAGTTTCCCTGTAAGCACGCGCTGGGGCTGTTGCTGCTACACGCGGCCGGAAGCGGCGAGTGGACGCAGGCGCCGCCGCCGCCCGACCTCGCCAAGTGGCTGGGGGGCCGCGTGGCCCGCGCCGAGAAGGCCGCTCAGCCTCCTGGCGACGAACCGGCCGACCCCGCCGCGCAGGCCAAAGCGCAGCAAAAAGCCCAGGCGGCGCGCGACCGCAAACGCTCGGCAGGTCTCGAGGACCTCGAACTGTGGCTGAGTGACCTCGTGCGCGAGGGCCTTCAGGCCGCCCGCACCCGTCCCTACGGCGACTGGGACCGGCAGGCGGCGCGGTTGGTGGACGCCCAGCTGGGCGGCGCGGCGCGGCTCGTCCGGCAGATTCCGGGGCTGCTGCACGGCGAGACGGGCGAGGCGCTGACCGCTCACCTGGGCAGGCTCTGGCTGCTCACGCAGGGCTGGCGGGGACGCGAGTCGCTGCCGGACGCCGAACGCGCCGACCTCCTGACGGCGCTGGGGACCCCGCTGGACCGCGCGGCCCTGAGCCCCGCCGCTCCGCAGGTCTGGCAGTCGCTGGGCAGCGTACAGGAAGAGGAAGGCAAACTGAATGTCCGCCGGACGTGGCTGCTGGGCGCGGAAGAGACGCTGGCCCTGCTGCTGGACTTTGCGCCGACCGGACAGGCGCTGCCCGCGCCGCTGGTCTCGGGGCAGCCGTTTACGGCGGCGGTGGCCTACGCGCCCTCGGCCTATGCCCAGCGGGCCGTGGTGCAGGGCGAGGTGACGGTGACGGAGGAGACGGGCCTGCCCCTGCCCGGCGGCACCCTGGCCGCGGTGCAGGCCCGCTACGCGGCGGCCCTGGCGCTGAACCCCTGGCTGGAGCGGATCGGGGCCTTCGTCGGCCCGGCGTATCTGAATCTCGACCCGCCGCAGCTGTGCGACGCGGCGGGGCACGCCGTCCCGCTGGACGCGCGGGTCGAGACGAATGATCTGTGGGCCATGCTGGCGGCGGCCGAGACGCGGCCACAGACCTATTTCGGCGAGTGGAACGGCGAGAGTTTCCTGCCGGTGGGGGCCGCGTCGGCCGAGACCGCGCCCGAAGTCCTACCCGACGCGGAAGACCTCCTGGTGGAGCCTGCCGGGGCCGGGGTGAGCGCGTGAGCCGCGACCTGCGCGAGCTCGCCGCCGCAGCGCTGCGCGGCACCAGCCGGGCCGAGCTGCCTGCACCCACCGGAGCGCTGGCCCCCGCCCTGGCGAGTGTTCCCGGCGACGCGCCCGAGGCCCTGCTGCTTGGCCGCGCCGCCCTGCTGGGCCTGCACGCCCGCGCCGGAGCGCCGCTGGGGCTGGCCACCGCGCCGCCTCCCCCCGAACAGCCGGCCCCGGAGCGCCCGCTGCCGCCCGCGCTGGCCGGCCTGCTGCCCCGGTTGCTGGGGATGGACCCGGTCCTGACCCAACAGACGCTGGAGAGCGTGGCGGTGCGTGGCTGGACGCTGAACGCCGCGCAGGTGCTGAGCCTCTCGGCCCGCAACGGCGACTTCACGCGCCTGATCTGGACCCTGGCCGACGCGCGGGCGCGGGCCACCCTGAACCTGCACCCCAGCCACCGGCAGGCCCAAAAGGCCGAGGAAGGGCTCGCGTGGCTCCTGCGCCTCTCTGCCTTGCAGGAGCATCGGCAGGCCGACCCGGAAACGGCAGTGCAGGACCTGACCGAACTGTGGGCCGAGCAGGGAGCCGACCGCCGTAAGGAACTCCTGGCGCTGGTGCGCCGCGACCTGCGCCCCGAGGACCGCCCGGTGCTGGAACTGGCGACGCGCGACCGCTCGCCCGAGATCGCCAAGCAGGCGCGGCAGTTGCTGGGCCACCTGCCCGGCCCCCTTCAGGACGAGCTGCTGGCGCTGCTGCCCCAGGCGGTCAAGGTGAGCGGCCTGCTGAAAAAGAAGGTCACTTTTGGGGCCTTCGAGCTTCCGGCCGCGTTGGGCAAGCCGCGGGCCGGACAGTACGACGACGGCGACCTGCACCGCCTGCTGGGCGCCCTGCCCACCCCGCTGATCCTGCAGACGCTGAAGCTGAGCTGGAAGGAACTGCACAAGGCCGCGCGCGACCACCACTGGTCGCTGGCGAGCGAGTTGCAGGAGCCGCCCGAGCCGACGCCCGAGCCTCTGTCGCCGGACACGGCGCGCGCCCGCCTGCGCGACCTCGCGGGGCAGCCCAGGGTGTCGGCCGAGAAGATGCTGGAAGCGGCGCAGGCGCCGGGCCTGGACCTGTCGGCCGAACCGGCCTCCCTGCAAACGGCGCTGGCGGTCCGCACGCTTGGGCTCTTTCAGCAGGAGGGCCTGACGTGGCAGGCGCGGGAACTGGCGGCCCTGCTGCGCCGCACCCTGTCGCCCGACCTGAGTGTGCCGCCACCCACCCCGGCCGCGTTCGAGATGCCGCCGCGCCCCAAAAAGCTTCCCACCTGGCAGACCCCTGCCGACTGGGAGGAGCGCCAGCGCCACGACCATGCCGCGCGCGAAAACGCTGCCCTCCAGACCTGGCGAGACCTGCAACACACCCTGAAGCTGCGCCGCGAGTGGCGCGGCGCCCTGGCGGCCCAGCCGACCCCCGAGGAGTGACCCCATGACCCCCACCCAGAACACCACGGCCCCCGAAGTCCTGCGCCAGCACGCCGAAGTCGCCTACGCGCACGAACTCGCCGCCCTCGCGCAGCACGACCGCCACCCGCGCCCGCCGAAATGGAATCTCAGCCCCCGCGCCGTCCTGACCTACCTGATGGGGGGCCGTGCCGGCGACACCGAGATCACCCCGAAGTATGTGGGCGAGCCGCGCCTCATGGAGATCGCCGTGGCGACTCTGGCGACCGACCGGGCCCTGCTGCTCATCGGCGTGCCAGGAACGGCCAAGAGCTGGGTGAGCGAGCACCTCGCGGCGGCCGTCTCGGGCGACAGCACCCTGCTCGTGCAGGGGACGGCGGGCACCGACGAAAACGCCATCCGCTACGGCTGGAACTACGCCCGCCTGCTGGCCGAGGGGCCGAGTGAGGCCGCCCTGGTCGAGAGTCCGGTGATGCACGCCATGCGTGAGGGCAAGATCGCCCGCCTGGAAGAGCTGACGCGCGTGCAGAGCGACGTGCAGGACACCCTCATCACCATCCTGTCGGAAAAGACGTTGCCGGTGCCCGAGCTGAACACCGAGGTGCAGGCGGTGCGCGGCTTCAACATGATCGCCACCGCGAACAACCGCGACAAGGGCGTGAACGACCTGTCGAGCGCCCTCAAGCGCCGCTTCAATACTGTGATTCTGCCCGTGCCCGACAGCCTGGAAGACGAACTGAGCATCGTGACCCGGCGCGTGGAATCGCTCGGCCGCAGCCTGGGCCTCCCCGAAGTGCCCCCGGCGCTGGACGAGATCCGGCGCGTGGTGACCGTGTTCCGCGAGCTGCGTGCGGGCGTCACCGAGGACGGCAAGACCAAGCTCAAGTCGCCCAGCGGCAGCCTCAGCGTGGCCGAGGCCATCAGCGTGGTGACCAACGGCCTGACGCTGGCTGCCCACTTCGGCGATGGCGAACTGAGCAGCCGCGACGTGGCCTCCAGCGTCATTGGGGCCGTTGTGAAGGACCCCGTCCAGGACCAGGCTGTCTGGAACGAGTACCTGGAAACCGCGATCAAGAAACGGGCGGGGTGGAAGGACTTCTACGCGGCGTGCCGGGAAGTGAGCTGAGGATGGCGAGGCGACCCGGAACAGGCCGGGCGGCGGTGGGGGCCTAGATGCCTGACCTCACTATCCTTCCCATCCGGCACCACGGCCCGGGCTCGGCGCGCAGCGTGGCGCGGGCGCTCGATGCCCACCCACCCGCCACGCTGCTCATCGAGGGGCCTGTCGACGCCGACGGCCTGCTGCCCTTCCTGAACGACCCCGCGCTTGTGCCGCCCGTCGCGGTCATGGCCCACGTACAGGGCCAGCCCGAGCGGTCGGTGTTCTACCCGCTGGCCGAATTTTCTCCCGAGTTCGTGGCGATCCGCTGGGCGCTGTCGCGCGGCGTGCCGGTGGCCTTCATGGACCTGCCGGCCAGCGTGACCCTGGCCCCGAAGGCAGACGAGGTTCCGGCCGAGGCCGATCCCGACGCCGAAGCTGCCCCCACCTCGCCTGCCGACGCAGTGCGTGCCGATCCCCTCGCGCTGCTGGCCCAGGCGGCCGGCTACAGCGACTTCGAGCGCTGGTGGGACGCCCTGGTCGAGTCGCGCGGTGAAGGCGAGGCGGTCTTTGCGGCCATCGCCGAGGTCATGGCCGCGGTGAGAGATGAGGAAGACGGCCACACCTCCGAACGTGACCTGATCCGCGAGGCCCAGATGCGCCAGACCATCCGCGCGGCGTTGAAGGGAGGCAGCGTGGCGGTCGTGTGCGGCGCGTGGCACGCCCCGGCGCTCACTGAGGAGGTGCTGGCCCGCGAGGCGAAGGCCGACCCGGCGCGGGTCAAGGGCCTCCCGAAGGAGAAGGTGGCCCTCACTATCACGCCCTGGACGCACGGGCGGCTCACGCAGGCGAGCGGCTACGGCGCGGGAGTCACCTCGCCCGGCTGGTACGCGCACCTGTACGGCACGGCGACGCAGGTTTCCGAGCGCTGGCTGACCCGCTCGGCGCGGTTGCTGCGGGCGCGCGGGCTCGACGCGTCGAGCGCCCAGGTCATCGACGCGGTGCGGCTGGCCGAAGCCCTGGCGGCCCTGCGCGGCCGGCATCTGGCGGGGCTGGACGAGCTGACCGACGCCACGCAGGCGGTCTTCGCCTGGGATTCCGACACGCCGCTGCGCCTGCTCTCGGAAGAACTGTTCGTGGGGGAGGCGCTGGGCAGCGTGCCCGGAGGCGTACCCGCCGTGCCGCTGGAGCAGGACCTCGCGGCCACGCTGACCCGGCTGCGCCTGAAGCGCGAGGCCGCGACCCGCGAACAGGTGCTCGACCTGCGGGAGGACGCGGGGCTGGCGCGCTCGCAGCTCTTTCACCGCCTGAACCTTCTGGGCGTCCCTTGGGCGAAGGAGGCCGCCAGCCGGGGTAGCGGCACCTTCAAGGAAACCTGGACCCTGCGCTGGGAGCCGGAATTCAGTGTGCGGCTGGTCGAGGCGAGCCGGTACGGGAACACGCTGGTACGCGCGGCCCACACGGCCGCCACCTCGCAGGCACGCCGCGCCCCGGACCTGGGGACCCTCTCGGCGCTGCTGGAGGTCACGCGGCTGTGCGGGTTGCCGGGCGCGGCCGACTTTACGCTGGCCCGCCTGAGCGAACGTGCCGCCGACGCCGACACGGCCGCGCTCCTGCTCGCGTTGCCGCCGCTGGCCCGGCTGGCCCGCTACGGCGACGTGCGCGCGCGTGAGGGCGACGACCTGCGCCCCGTGTTCCGCACGCTGGTGGCCCGCGCCGCCGCCGGGCTGCCCAACGCCGCCCATGCCCTGAGCGAGGAGGCCGCGCACACCCTATACGGCCAGATCGCGGGGGCCGACGCGGCGGCGCGGCTCCTCGACGACCCGGAGGCGAGTGGGGAGTGGGTCGCGGCCCTGCACGCGCTGGACGCGCCCGGCACCGCGCCGCTGCTGCGCGGCGACGCCGTGAACCGCCTGCGCGACCGGGGCATTCTGGACGCCGGGGGCGTGCATGCCCGGCTGGTAGAGGCCCTCGCGCCCGGCACGCCTCCGCTGGACGTGGCCGCGTGGCTGGGCGGTTTCATCGGCGAGGACGGCGAGACGCTGCGCCACGACCCGGCGGCGCTGGCCCTACTCGACACCTGGGTGGTCGGCCTGGACCCGGACGCCTTCGGAGACGTGCTGCCCCCCCTACGCCGCGCCCTGTCACGCCTGGAACCGCAGGCCCGCCGGATCCTGGGCGAGGATCTGCGCGGCCTGGAGCGCCAGACGCAGACCGCGCAGGTCAATCACGACCTGGGCGCGGGCGTGATCCCGGTGGTCCTGCGCCTGCTGGGCGTGGCCACTCCCGCCGAGAACCCTTCCACTGGAGAAGCCTGATGACCGAAGGAGCCCCCCCTGCCCTGACCCCCGACGCCGAACGCCTGCGCCGCTGGCGACTGCTGCTGGGCGGCGAAACCGCCAGCGGCCAGAGCGCCGACGGCACCGGCTGCGAACTGGGCGAGCACGACCGCCGCCTCGACGCCGCGCTGGCCTCGCTATACGACGGCGCGCCCTACGCCATCCAGACCAGCCGGCCCGAAAAGGGCCGCAAGTCGAACCGCAATGTGGGCTTCGGCAAGAGCGCCCCGGCGGTCGCCGCGTGGCTGGGCGAGGTCCGCGACCTCTTTCCGAGTTCGGCGGTGCAAGTCATGCAGCAGGACGCGGTCGAGCGCCTGAACCTGAAGACCATGCTTCTGGAACCCGAGCTCCTGGAGCACCTGCAACCCGACGTACACATGGCGGCCACCCTCATCAGCCTCAAAGACGCCATGCCGGATCAGGCCAAGGCGCTGGCGCGGCAGGTCGTGGCGCGGGTGGTGGATGAGTTGCAGTCGCGGCTGGCCGAGCCGCTGCGTTCCGCCGTCACCGGGAGCCTCAACCGCTCGCAGCGCAACCTGCGTCCCCGCCAGAATGAGATCGACTGGGGCCGCACCCTGCTGAAGAACCTGCACACCTACGACCCCGAGCGCCGCAGCGTGATTCCTGAGCGGCTGGTGGGCTACGGGCGCGCCCGGCGGCAGCTCAAGGCCGTGACCCTGTGCGTGGACCAGTCGGGCAGCATGGCGTCGAGCGTCGTGTACGCGGGCATCTTCGGCGCGGTACTGGCGAGCCTGCCGGCCCTCAAGACGAACGTGGTCGTGTACGACACGGCGGTCGTGGACCTCACCGACCACCTCGCCGACCCGGTGGACGTGCTGTTCGGCGTGCAGCTCGGCGGCGGCAACGACACGCCCCTGGCCCTGCGCTACTGCCGCGGCTTGTTGACCAACCCCGAGGAGCACACCTTCGTCCTGATTTCGGACCTGTACGAGGGGTACGGCAGCGCCGAGATGATCCGGCGCCTGAACGAGTTCAGGGAGATGGGCGCGCGCGTGATCGTGCTGCTGGCGCTGGATGACGACGGCACGCCCAGCTACGACCACGACAACGCCGCGAAGCTGGCCGCGCACGGCATTCCCGTCTTCGCCTGCACCCCCGACTTTTTCCCCGACCTGATGGCGACGGCGCTGAGCGGAGCCGACATCGGCGCGTGGGCCGCCGCGCGCGGCATCGTGACGGCGCGGGCAAAGGCCGGAGCCGAGTCCGAGCCGCTGGCCGCGAACTGAGCGGCGGCCCCGGGAGAACACTGGCCGGGGCCGCCGCTGTACCGGGAGGGTTAGGGCCGAGGTAGACCGGTTTCCCGCGACAGGGGCGGCATCTGGAACAGGTGGCCGTGCCACGCGCCGTGGAGGGTCCTCCCTGCGACCACCAGCCACAGCGCGGCGAGGGCCAGCACGAACAGCTGGCCCAGCGCCGTGAACACGCCCAGGTGGGTGAGGTTGCCCAGCCCGAAGGTCGCGGCCGTGTAGACCCCCAGCGGAAAGGTCAGGCCCCACCAGCCGAGATTGAAAGGCAGGCCCCGCCGGGCGAAGCGCAGGGTGGTCAGGGTCGCCGTCGCCAGCCACCAAGCCCCGAACCCCCACAGCATCAGGCCGCCGGCCAAGCCCAGGCCCAGGAGGACCGGCGCGAGTGCGCCCAGGCCCTGCGCCGCCAGGACGCGCGGCGCGGCCTCGCCCAGCTGCAGCAGGGCCAGCGCACCGGTCGCCAACGGTCCCAGGGGCAGGAACATGCTCACGGCGAGGTCGGGGGCCGGCAGCTTATGCTGCGCCAGCCGCAGCACGAGCACCGTGATGACCATCAGCGCCAGGGGGACCGAGAGCGCGAACAGCACGTAGCCCGCGTACACCAGCGTGGTCGCGCTGCCCACTTCCAGGTGCGGCGCGATCAGGCCGGCGCTCGCGGCCGCGACTTCCGAGGCCACGATGGGCAGCAGCCACACGCCGGTCATGCGCTCCAGGGCGTGGTCCTGCCGCGTAAACATCAGGTACGGCACGAGCAGACCCACGGCGACCGACAGCAGGGCGTCGAAGGTCCACAGGTCGCGTGCCAGCAGCGCCGCCGCCTCGCCCCAGCGCGGCACGCCGAACACGATCAGGCCGTTGATGACCGTCGCCAAGCCCATCGGGACCGCCCCGAGAAACATGCTCTGGACCGGGTGGTGCAGCGTGACCAGACTCTCGCCGGGACAGCGGACCATCCGGGTGGCCGACAGACCGGTGAACAGCACGAGCAGGGCCATGTTGAACCACCACAGCTCCTCGCCGAGAAGGGCCGCGCCGGGAAGGGACAGGTGCGGCAGCGTCAGGGCGAGGATGCCGGTGCCCATCACGGCCGTGAACCAGTTGGGCGTGAATTCCCGGACGACGTGTGAGAGTCGGGCCGGCCGGGCGACGAAGGGCGAGGTGGTCATGTCCCGAAGATAGGGAGCCTTAGCAATCAACTCAAATTGGGATTGGTAGGATAGGCCCAAAAAACGTATATATCTGGGTGTGTCTCTCAACCCCGAGCATCTCTTGACCTTCGCGCGGGTCGCCCGTCTGGGCAGCCTGAGCGCGGCCGCCGAAGAACTTCACCTCACGCAGCCGGCCGTCTCCAGCCAGATCAAGCTGCTGACGCAGGCCGTCGGAGAGCCGGTGTTGACCCGGCACCGTATGGGGGTCCGGTTGACCGGGGCGGGTGAAGGCCTGCTGGTCCACGCCCAGGCCCTGACCCGCGTGATGGAGGGGGCGCGGACGTACACGCGCGAGCGGCGAGGCCTGGAGACCGGCACCCTGCGGCTGGCAGCCAGCAGTACAGTCGCCGCGTCGCTGTTGCCCGGGATGCTGGCGGCCTACCACGAGCAGTCCCCCGGCGTGGCCTTCGAGATCCGGCAGGGCAATACCCAGGAGGTGCTGGGGGCCCTTCAGGCCGGGCAGGTCGAGGTGGCCCTGATCGAGGGCCCGCCCGGGCACCTGGCCGCCGGCTGGCAGGTGGCCGTGTTCCGGTACGACGAGCTCGTGCTGGTCGCGGCGCCCGGCCATCCCCTGGCGAGGGAGTCCGAACTGGGCACGGCGGTGCCCCTCCCCCTGATCTGGCGCGAGCATGGCTCCGGCACGCGGGAGGTGGCCGAACAGGCCCTCGCTGGGGCCGGCCTCCTGACCTCCAGCCTGCTGGAACTGCCCGGGACCGAGGCGGTCAAGGAGGCCGTCATCCAGGGGCTGGGGCTGGCTCTGCTGCCCGAACTGCGGGTCCGGCGGGAACTCCAGCACGGCGTCCTCGTCCGGGTGCCGCTCGCGTTGCCGGGTCTGCGGCGGCCCCTGAGCCGCGTCAGCGCGGAGGCCGAGCAGCTGTCTCACGCGGCGCGGTCCTTCCTGCGGACGCTCGAACAGGTCACGGTGTGCTGAAGCCCGGCGGGGGAGAGCGCGGCAGACCCTGACGCCCTATCCTGTTGCCGCCCAGCAGTCCGGTCCGGCACCGAGCGGCACCGGCCGACCCACGCACCCGGACCCCACAAATCTGCGGGACAAAGGCACGGCCTCATCCCGCAGATTTCACCTGTCCCCAGGGGTGTGCCCAAAGGGGTTGACCTGCCCCGGGGCTCAGCCGGCGTGCACCGGCACGATGAGACTCTGGAGGTCTCTGGGATACAGGCTGAGCCGTTCCGCACCCGTCTCGGTGATGACCAGCGTGTCGGAATGGCGGAACCCGCCCAGGCCAGGCACGTAGATGCCTGGTTCGACCGAGAAGATCATGCCGGGCCGGATCTCGGTGTGGTCGTTGAGGTCGAGAAAGGGATGCTCATGGCCTTCCATCCCGAAGGCGTGTCCGGTGTGATGGCGGACATAGGGCAGCGCTCCCCTGGCCTCCAGAACGTCCCGGACCTCCTGCTCGACCTCGGAACACCGCCGGCCGGGGCGCAGGGCCGCCATACCGGCGTCCTGCGCCGCCAGCATGTCGGCGAAACTGCGTTCCTGTTCGGGGGTGGGGTCGCCGACGAACATCGTGCGTTCCAGCTCGCTTTCGTAGCCTCCAACCACGCCGTAGGCCCCCGTGACCAGCGTGTCGCCGGCCTGCACGCCGCCCACCTGGTGCAGGCCGTGCGGGTTGGCGGTGTTGCGCCCGCGGATGAACATGGTGTTGGCAGGCAGGCCCTCGCGCGCTTTGGGCACGTACCGCTGTCCCAGCGCGCCGAGCATGTCCCGCGTGGCCTGAAGACTGGTCTCGTGAGACACCAGAATCTCGTCGCTGCCGATCTTCAGGGCGCGCTGCATGAGGGCATGGGCGTAGTCTCCCCAGCGGCACGCCTCGCGGATCAGGGCGATTTCGGCCGGGCTTTTCAGGGCCCGCGCGTCGTCAATGAGTTCCAGTCGCTCGTGCACCGGTACCCCGGCGACCTGACTCAGCCGGGGGCCGCGGTAGCCCCACCGCGCTTCGTAGCCGTCGAGGTCGGCGGCGAGGGCGCGCGCCTGCGGAAACCTCGCCCGCAGCTCCCGGCCCAGGGTCTGCAGGGGATGTTCGCCGCTGCCGCCGCCGGGATATTCGGGGTAGATGACCGCCTCGCCGAGCTCCGGGCACTGCTGCTGCACATGCCCGGTTTCCAGCGAGGGAATGAACAGAGTGCATTCGCCCTCGTCGGTGATGATGGCCGCGACCGGCCGCTCGGTGGCGGCGAAATAAAATCCCGTGAGGTAGGACACCCGCGTGGGTCCGAATACCACCATCACGCCGTATCCTTCCTGCTGGAGCGTGCGGGCCAGGCGACCGCGCCGGTCCCGGTATTCCTGGGGCGAGATGTCGAGCAGGGCCGAGTCCGGCCTGGAATCAGGCGGAGTCATCGTCATGTGAGCCGCACCTCCGCTATGGGGTCGAGCACTTGGGCGGGGGCCAGCATCAGGTCGTGGGCGGCGCGCTGCGCGATGACCCGGATCTGCTGGCTGAGTTCGGGCACGCGCTCCCGCGTCAGCCGGCCCGACGGTCCGGCCACGCCCAGGGCCGCGATGACCTTGCCGGCTCCATTGAGCAGCGGCGCGGACAGGCAGCGGACCCCGAGTTCGCGTTCCTCGTCGTCCTCGGCGTAGCCCTGTTCCCGCACAGTCTGGAGCTCAGCCTGAAGGCGCCCCCAGCTCACGATGGTGTGGGGGGTGCGCGCGATGAACCCGACCTTCTGCACGATCATTTCGACGCTGTTGCCCGGCAGGTCGGCCAGGAACAGTTTGCCGACGTCCGAGCAGGTCAGGGGCGTGACGCTGCCCGGCGTGGTGAACATCCGCATCATGGTGAGGGGTTCAAGCTGGCTGAGGTACATGGCGGTCGTGCCGTAGAGCTCGGCCAGGTGGGCCGTCTCGCCGGTCGCGTCGACCAGTTCCTGAAGGTAGGGCCGCACCCGCCGGACGAGGTCGTAACGCAGGTACAGCGACCGCGAGATCTCGACGATCTCGGGCCCGATGTCGTAGCGCTTGTTCACGGGGTCCTGGTGGACGTACCCCTTGGCCAGGAGCGTCTGGAGAATCCGGTGGATCGTGCTGGGGGCGAGCTGCATCTGCTGAGACAGCTCCGCGACGCTCAGCGGACGGTGCGCAGAGACGAGAGTGCCAACCATGTCGAGGGCCCGCTCGACACTTTGCACGTTCTCGCTCATGCGCTGACGGAGCTCCGGGGGGTGAACATGAGCAGGCTCCTGGGCGAGTGCATCTGACCATAAAGATAGTCGATGAACTCCCGGCGGTTCTCGGGGGTGGTGCGCTCGCGGACTTCACGTACGGCCTCGTCTCCGAACCAGTACGAACCGATGAAGGGGCCACGGAAGGGGTAGCTGGCGAAGCGCACGCGGCCCTCGATCCAGGGGCGCTGGCCGTAGCTGTGCTCTTCGAGATACGCGATGACCCGCGCCTCGGGCCAGTTCTCGCCCATCTGGTACCACGCGGCGCTCGTGGCGGTGGCGCTGCGCAGGCGGCGCAGGGCGCGGTGCAGCAGGTCGCCGTCGTTCTCGACCCAGTCGATCAGGTGGACGCCCTGGTCTCCGATGCCTTCCTGCACGCAGCCCGTGACCGCGTTGGTGGTGCACAGCAGGACGTCGGCCGTGCTGCGGCCCTGTTCGGCCCAGTCGCGGGTCATGAGCAGCTGGGTCGAGTGGCCGGGAAAGACCTCGTGGGCGACGAGGTGCTTGAGGGCCGCGCGCGTGAAACTCAGGTCCACGTTGAGGTCCATCTGGCCCTCGTCGAAGTTGCAGCGCGCCGTGAACGGAACGCCCCGCAGGGTGTTCAGGCGCATCTGGTAGTCGCCCGTCGGGTAGATCAGGGCGTCGGTCCGCGCCTGGGCATCGGCCATGAGACGCTGGAATTCGGCTTCCAGGTGCTCGGGGGCGATGGCCTCCTCGGCCTCCCAGCGGGCCACCCGTTCGGCCACGGTGCCCTGCTGGTAGCCGGCGCGGATGAGCACGCGGTCGATGTCGAGCTTCATGTCCTCGATCTGCGCCATCGGAATGGGCTGCGCGGGGATGCCGATGAGGCCCTCGAGTTTTTCCTTGAAGCTCAGCTCCTCGCCCTCGAACAGGCGGGCGGCCGTTCTCAGCGAGCGGAACATGTCGTCCAGGAAGGCGCGGCGCGGTCCGTCGGACAGCTGCGCCGCGTCGCGCTCGAGTTCGCTGATGGCGTGCTGCACGGCGTCCCAGTCCTCGAATGCGGTAGGGGGGACGAGGTGGGCGCCCAGATAGATGGGCACCAGGCCTTCGCTGTCCAGCACGCCGTGTCCGCGTGAGAGACGGCGCTCGAGCTGATCCATTCCGGTGGTCAGTGCAGTGAGACGGCGGCCGATTTCGTGGTCCTGAGGCGTAGGCATCGTCATATTGGGCTCCTTTGGAGCTTTCATCGTAGGCGTTAATTCCGTCTTACGGAATGCCTATCTAGACATATTGTTCCGCAGTGTGGAATTTCTTTCATGCTTCGACTTGACTTTGCCCTGACCTACAGCTCACACTCGGTGGCAAGCATTACAAGTAGTTGCAGGAATTGGCCGTGTAAACGCTCTAAGTCCCCTATTCAGGAGGTCCTATGAAGTTTAGCCCCTTGCTGTCGCGTTCCGCATCCCGGAAAGCCCCCCTGTTCCTCGCCCTTAGCGCCGTTCTGCTCTGCGGAACCGCATCGGCGCAGCAGCGGGGCGGCACGCTTACCGTCGGCCTGAGCTACGACATCGACACCCTCAACGTCTATTCCACTGGCTACCTGGGAGACGTGCAGGCCACGGTCGTCGAGGGTCTGCTGGCGCCGGACAAGAACGCCAACTACGTTCCGGTGCTTGCCACGGTCGTTCCGACCCTCAAGAACGGGGGCATCAAGCTCAGTGCCGACGGCAAGAAGATGACCATCACCTACAAGCTGCGGCGGGACGTGAAGTGGTCTGACGGCAAGCCGTTTACCAGCGCCGACGTGAAGTTCACCTGGGAAGCCATCAAGAATCCCAAGTTCACGGCCGAGTCCAAGGATGGCAGCGAGGACATCGAGTCCATCACGACGCCCGACGCCTACACGGCGGTCGTGAACTACAAGCGGGTCGCCCCCGACTACGCCAGCACGCTGTTCACCTTCGGCATCTTCCCGAAGCACGCCCTTGAAGGGAAGGACCTCAATACCGACGTCTACAACGAAAAGCCCCTGGGCACCGGACCGTTCAAGGTCAAGGAGTTCCGCCGGGGCCAGTACGTGATCGTCGAGCGCAATCCCTTCTACTGGCGCAAGGACAGCAAGGGCGTGCAGCTGCCCTACCTCGACCAGATCGTGTTCAAGATCATTCCCGACAGCAATACGCTCGTCACCCAGCTCAAGTCCGGCGAAATCCAGATGACGTCCTCGGTGCCCTACGCCCAGGTCACGCAGCTCGACGCCGTGCCGGGCATGAACATCGTCAAGAACAACGTCCTGAGCTGGCAGCACCTCGACTTCAACTTCAAGGGGCCGGCCTCGCTGCGTGACCTGAACGTCCGTCAGGCCTTCGCCCACGCCATCAACAAGTCGGCCATCTCCAAGGCCCTGGGCGGCTACCCCATTCCGCTGGACACGGTGGTCGTGCCCGTATTCGCCGCCAGCAACAAGAACGTCCCCAAGTACCCCTACAACCCCGCCCGCGCCAAGGCCCTGCTCGACGCCGCAGGCTACAAGCCGGGTGCCGACGGCATCCGCGTGAAGAACGGCGAGCGCCTGAGCTACAAGATCCTCGTCCAGGCCGGCCGCGCCAACGACGAACTCGCGCAGCAGGTCATCATCAGCAGCCTCAAGGCGGTCGGCATCGAACTCGTGCCCGACAACAAGACCGGGGTGGCCTTCCGCGAGGCGCGCTACAAGGGCGGCTACGACGTGTTCTACAGCGGCTGGATCACGAGCGCCGATCCGGTCTACAGCGTGTTCTTCAAGACGGGCGGCGTGAACAACGGCCAGGGCTTCAGCAACGCCCGTATCGACGCGCTGCTCGACCGCGCCGAGAACACCCTCGACCCGGACATCCAGAAAAAGGCGCTCATGGACTTCCAGGTGGAACTGATGCGCCAGCTTCCGACCATTCCGGTCACGACCAACGTGTCCGTGATTGCTGTGAGCGACAAGCTGGGCAACTTCGTTCCCAACCCGACGAACATGACCAACTTCGTCGACACGAGCGCCTGGTACATCAAGAAGTAAGTGTCTGGAAGGGGGGCCGTGCGTGCGCGGCCTCTCTACTGGGCTGAGGGGACCTGACCTTGAACCTGAACTATCTGATCAAACGGACACTGGGAACCATCCCGCTGCTCCTGGGGGTCTCGCTGATCTTGTTCGGCGTGCTGCACCTGGCTCCGGGGACCCCCATGGACGTCTATGCCGACAACCCCAGCGTGTCCCAGGAAGCCCTCGACCAGATGAAGGTGGCCCTGGGCCTCGATCAGCCCCTACCCGTGCAGTACACCAAATGGGTTACGGCCTTCGTGACGGGCGAGTGGGGCTACTCCATCCGCACCTCGCGCCCCGTCACGACCGAGATCGCCGAGCGGCTGTGGCCGACCATCCTGCTGGGCGGGTCGAGTTTTCTGATCGCGCTGCTCGTGGCCGTGCCCCTGGGCATCCTGAGCGCCGTGCGCCGCTACTCCTCGGTGGACTACGGCATCACGTTCATGTCCTTCCTGGGCATCAGCATGCCGGTGTTCTGGCTGGCCCTGATGCTGCAACTGCTGTTTTCCGTCCACTGGCGGATTCTGCCCTCGGCCGGAATGCAGACCATCGGCGACAATTCGCTGCTCGACCTGCTGCGTCACCTGCTCATGCCCGCCCTGATCCTGGCGTTCGCCAGCGTCGCCGGCTGGAGCCGCTACATGCGGTCGAGCATGGTCGAGGTCCTCAGCCAGGACTATGTTCGCACCGCCAAGGCCAAGGGCCTCACCGAGCGCAAGGTGGTCTACCGCCACGCCCTGCGCAACGCCCTGATTCCAGTCATCACGGTCGTCGCCCTGGATTTTGCCGGCATTCTCGCGGGCGCCGTCATCACCGAGACGATCTTCGCCTGGCCGGGCATCGGGCGGCTCTTCATCGAGAGCATGAACGGACGCGACTATCCCGTGTTGCTGGCCCTGATGATGCTCGGCTCGTTTGCGCTGGTCGTCAGCAACGTGCTGGCCGACCTGGCCTACGCCGCCGCCGACCCGAGGATCCGTTATGACTGACCCCGCTCTTCCGGGCCACGCCGCTGCGCAGCCGGCGCGGCGCCAGACCCACGACTCGCCCTGGCACCGCTTCCTGCGCCACTTCCTCAAGCACCGCCTCGCCCTCGTGAGCCTCGGGGTTCTCCTCATCCTGGGTCTGCTGGCCATCCTGGCGCCTTACCTGACGCCCTACACCTTCGACGGGCAGGACCTCGACATCATCGGCACGCCGCAGCCGCCCAGCCGCGAGCACCTCATGGGCACCGACGAACTGGGCCGCGACGCCTTCACGCGGGTGCTGTACGGCGCGCGCATCTCGCTGTCGGTAGGCATCAGCAGCGCGCTCATCGCCACCGTGCTGGGCACCTTCGTGGGCGCGCTCTCGGGGTACTACCGCGGCTGGACCGACACGCTGCTCATGCGCTTCACGGACGTCGTGCTCTCTATTCCCCTACTGCCCCTGGTCATTCTGGTCAGCGGCATGATCCGCCCGAGCGTCACGCTGCTCGTGTGCATCATCGGCGCCCTGGGCTGGATGGGCACGGCCCGCCTGATCCGGGGGCAGTTCATGAGTCTGCGCGAGCGCGAATACGTCGAGGCCAGCCGGGCGCTGGGCGGCAGCCACAGCCGCATCATGTTCCGCCACATCCTCCCCAACGCCATCGGACCGGTGGTCGTCTCCACGACCCTGGCGGTCGGCGGCGCCATCATGCTCGAAAGTGCGCTGAGCTTCCTCGGCCTGGGCGTCCAGCCGCCGACTCCCACCTGGGGCAACCTGCTGAACTCGGCGAGCCAGTGGCTCCAGGGCGCGCCGTGGCTGGCCGTCTTTCCGGGGCTGATGATCCTGATCACCGTCCTGGCCGTCAATTTCCTGGGTGACGGACTGCGCGACGCCCTCGACCCCCGGTCCTGAGCTTCCGGGCCGCCCCCCCTTCCGTTTCTCCTGATTCACCGCAGTAAAGGAACCCAACATGAAGATCACCATTATTGGGGCCGGCGCCATCGGCGGCCTCGCGGGCGCCTACATGTCCGCTCAGGGCCACGACGTCACCCTCACCGACCGCTGGGCCGAGCATATCGACGCCCTCAAGACCGGAGGCCTGCTGGTCGACGGCGTGCGCGGAGAGCAGCATTTCGCGGTCAAGGCCCTGCACCCCCACGAACTGACCGGCCCGCTGGAATGCGTCATGATCGCCACGAAGTCGCAGCACAGCCTCGAAGCGCTCGAAAGCGTGCTTCCCCTGTTCGGGCCGGACACGTTCGTGGTGTCCTACCAGAACGGCTTCAACGAGCCGGACCTGATCGCCCGGCTTCAGGCCGCCGGACTGGGCGGCGCCGAACGGGTCATGGGCAGCATCCCGAACTACGGCGGCGCCCTGGTCGACCCGGGCCACATCGAGTTCGTTCACGAGGGCCCCATCCAGCTCGGCGAGATGACCGGCGAGCGTACCCCCCGCCTGCTCGAACTCGCCAAATGTCTGGAGGCCCTGACCGAGGTGCAGCTCTCGGACAACATCTGGGGCCAGATCTGGGCCAAGGAGGTCTACAGCGCGCAGGTGGTGTTCAGCGCCCTGGTGAACGCGCCGATCACCGATAGCCTGGGCAACGAGCGCTATGCCCGCGTGGCCGGAGCGGTCGTGCGTGAGGCCCTGGAGATCGCGGAGGCCAACGGCATACAGGTCGAGGCCTTCGATTTCTTCGACCCGGCGAACTACAAGCCCGGCACACCTGGGGAGACCCAGAAACTTCTCGACAACATCACCCACGCCATCTGGCTGCTCAAGAAGGACCAGAAGCCGCAGGCCCACACCTTCAAGAAACGTGGCAGCGGCATCTGGTGGGACATCGTGTACCGCAACCGGCCCAGCGAGGTGCGGTCCAGCAACGGCAAACTCATCGACTTCGGTCAGCGGGTCGGGGCCGACACCCGGCTCAACGCAAGGATGTGCGAGATGATCTACGAGATTGAAGAGGGACAGCGCGAACTGGGCTTCCACAACTACGACGAGCTCGAACAGTACGTCCAGAGCCTCGGCAAGGCCCTGCCATGAGCGCGCCCGCCAAGTTGGGCGTCGGCGTGATCGGCGCGCACGCCTGGGCCGAGTCCGCCCACCTGCCCGGGTACGCGGCCTACGACCGCGTGGACCTCGTGGCGATCTGCGACACGGTGCCCGAGCGGGCGCAGCGCCTCGCCGAGCTCTTCGGCGTGCGCCGGGTCTACACCGACTACCGCGAACTGCTGGCCGACCCGGACGTGCAGATGGTCGACGTGTGCACCCCCACCGAGACCCACCTGCCCCTGAGTCTGGCCGCCATCGCCGCCGGCAAGCACGTCCTGAGCGAAAAGCCACTGGCCCACGACGCCGCCGACGCCTTCATGGCCGCCCGCAAGGCGCGCGAGGCAGGCGTGCGGACCAAGCTCGGGTTTACGTTCCGGTATTCCCCGGCCATCCGGCAGATTCAGCGCTGGATTCAGGACGGCACGCTGGGCGAGATCTACCACGTGCACGGCCTGGAACAGAACAGCCAGTTCCTCGATCCGTACTACCCGCTGCGGCAGGTGCCCAGCGGCGCGGAATTCAGCCGCCTGATTCCCTCCTCGGTGGTGGGCTACGGCTCGCACCTGCTGGACCTCGTGCGCTGGTGCGCGGGCGAATACAGCAGCGTCATCGGCAGTATGAGCAACTTCGTGCCGCGCCGCGTCGTGCGGGGCTACGGCGAGGGCCTTCAGGACATCAACGTCGAGGACGGCACGGTTGCGCTCGCCGAGTTCGCCAGCGGCGCGCAGGGCATCTTGCAGACGAGCTACGTGGCCATCGGCAACTATCCCGGCGTGGAACTGCGGGTGTACGGCAGCAAGGGTGCGGCCGTGGCGCGGCTGGTCGAGGAAAACGGCGTGGCCGAAACCCTGCGCTTCGCCACTGCCGACCAGGTCGAGTTCCGGGACGTGCCCCTGCCGGAGTCGGCCTACCCGCCCGGCACCACCCTGAACACCCCCTGGCCGGAGCTGTACTACCGCAACCTCGTGCGGCATTTCGTGGACGAGATTCTGGACGGTACCCCCGAGGAATGCACCTTCTACGACGGCGCCAAGAGCCAGGAAGTCGTCAACGCCATCGTGCAGTCGTCAACCGAACGCCGATGGGTGGACCTGCCGCTGTACCCCGAAGAACAGCTCGCGCCGGTGGCTGCCCTGTGACCTCACCGTCTGCTCTCGTCGACCGGTATCTGGCGTTCCACGGGCAGTTTCGCCCGGTCGACCTGACCTTCATGGGCCTGCCCGGTCATGACCACCGCCTGCCCCCAGCTGGCCCGGACGTGGCCGCGCAGGAAGGCGCAGCCCTGGAGACCCTGCAGGCCGAACTTGAGCAGGTACTCGCGTCCCCCGCCTCCAGGACGCCGGGAGAACAGACGGACCTGCGCCTGCTGGACGGGCAGCTCCGGCACCTGCGGGCCGAGCTGGACCGTGCGCCGAGATTTCGCAACCCCGCGTGGTACACCGGCGAGGCGGCCTTCGGGCTCATCTCGCTGCTGCTGCCGCGCCCGGACGGCTCGGCGCAGGAAGTGCAGGTGGGGTTGCAGGGCCGTCTGGAGGAGCTGCCCCGATTCTTCGGCGAGGCGGCAGAGCAGCTCGTTCAGGCCGCCCTTCCGGCCGACTGGTCGACCCGCGCGGCCCAGGAGGCCAGGGCGCTGGCCCGGTTTCTGAGCGAGGAGCTGTGGCTGCACCCGGACGTGACGCGCGTGCCGGCACTGGTGGCCGCCGCCGAGCGAGGGGCCGCCGCGGCCCTGCATCTGGCCGGGCGACTCCAGGGTGAGCTGAGCGGGCAGCCGGACGTGCCGGTGGCCTGCGGCGAGGCGCACCTGGAGCTGCTCATGAGACAGGTTCACGGTCTGCCGTTCGGGCCGCGCGAGGCCCTGGCACGGGCCGAGGCGGCCTTCATGCGTCTGAGCGACGAACTGACCGAGGACGCCCGCGCCTTCGGCCAGGACTGGAGGGAAGTGCTGCGGGGTCTGGACGCCGTGCGCCCCGAGCCGGCTACGCTGGTGGCCACCTACGAGTACTGGCACCGGCAGGCGCTGGAAGCGGCCGAGGCCAACGGCCTAGTCACGGGGGCGCAGGACTACGACCTGACCTTCACGCCCATGCCCGCCTGGGCGCGTCAGGTGTCCAGGGAGCTGTATTTCCTGTTCTACCGGTCGCCGGCTGCGGCGCGCGCCGGGCAGGGCAGCGTGTACTGGGTGGTGGAGGACGAGCCGCTGCCCAGCGTCAGCTTCATCAAGCTGGTGCACGCCGTCCACCACGGCTCGGTCGGGCACCACACCCAGAACGCCTTCGCCCGCCGGGCCGAGTCCCGGCTCGCCCGCCTGGGCGGCACGGACGGCGCGCTCGGGCTGGTGTTCCTGAGTTCCGGCACGGCGGTCGAGGGCTGGGCCTGCTACGCCGAGGACCTGCTGCTCGAAGCGCCCGGGTTCTATACCCCCGAAGAAGCCCTGATGCTCAAGAGCTTCGAGCGGCGCAACGCGGCGTGCTGCGTCGCCGACCTGCGCCTTCACATGGGCGACTGGAGCCTGGAAGACATGCGCGACTACTACCGCGCTGAGGTCGGTTTCCCCGAAGCCCGCGTCTGGGGCGAGAGCACCCGCAACAGCATGTTGCCGGCGACCCGCCTGATGTACTGGCTCGGTACCGAACAGATCCGCGCGCTGCGGGCTGCCTCGCCCGGCCACCCCCGCGCCGTCCACGACTGGGCGCTGAGCCATGGTCACGCGCCCATCCACTGGCTCACGCCCGACGACGTTCCCCGCCCCCTACTCCACGGAGGTCTCTCGTGACCCTGAGCACCGAAGAACGCCGCGACCTGCGGCAACGCTACCTGAAGGTCGACACGGCCAACGTCGCCGACATCCTCGACGAACTCGGCCACACCGACCTGGGCCTGAGCGCCGACTTCTGGCCGATCCGCCAGCGCCTGGAGAAGATGGCCGGCTGGGCCTACACCATCCGGGGCCAGCTCACGCCGTATCCCGGCACTGGGGACCCCAAGAAGATGGAGGCGGTCGGCGGCATTGGCCCGGACGAGCTGAGTGTCTGGAGCGGCGGCGGGGCCGAGGGCATCTGCTTTTTCGGCGAACTGATCGCGCGCGGCATGCAGTACCGGGGCAGTGTGGGCGCCCTCGTCGACGGCGGCATCCGGGACATCGAGTGGCTCGACCGTATGGATTACCCGGTCTTCGCGCGCTACCGCACGCCGGTGCAGTCCATCGGGCGCTGGCAGGTCAACGCCTGGCAGGTGCCGGTCTACCTGCCGGGAGCAACCTCCAAGCACGTGACTGTCCGGCCCGGCGACTTCATCCTGGCGGACTTCGACGGGGCCATCGTCATTCCGGCGGAACTGGCCGCCGAGGTCCTCGTCAAGGCCGAGGCCCTGACCGAGAAGGAAAGCCAGATCCGCGCCGATCTGGAAGCCGGAGCCACGCTGCCGGACGTCCTCGCGCGCTATGGGCACGTATGAATCTCTTTCCCACGCCGACCTCGGCGCTCGTCACGGCGGCCAGCAGTGGCCTGGGCTTCGCCACGGCCATGGAACTGGCCCGCGAGGGGGCCTCGGTGGCCCTGTGCTCCCGTGACCTGGCCCGCGCCCAGGCGGCAGCCCAGGAGATCACCGCGGCCACCGGCGCGGCTGTCGTCGCCCTGGAGGCCGATGTCCGTGACGCCGAAGCCTGCCGCCGGGTGGTCGAGGAGGCCGCCGGCGCGCTCGGGGGCCTGAACGTGCTCGTCTGCAACGCCGGAGGGCCGGCGCCCGGCGGGTTCGAACGTTTCGACGACGCGGCCTGGACCGAGGCCTTCGAGCTCACGCTGATGAGCACGGTGCGCCTCACCCGCGCGGCCCTGCCGCACCTGCGGGCCGGAGGCGGGCGCATCCTGACGATCGTGAGCTCCAGCGTCAAGCGGCCCCTCCCGAACCTGACCCTCTCGAACGTGCTGCGGCCCGCCGTGCACGGCCTGATGAAGTCGCTGAGCACCGAACTGGCCCCCGACATCGCGGTCAACTGCATCGCGCCGGGCCGCGTCCTCACCGAACGCATCCAGGAACTCGACGAGGCGCGCGCCTCCCGCGAGGGCCGGACCTGGGAAGAGGTCCGGGCGCAGACCGAGCGCGAGATTCCGCTCGGCCGCCTGGGCGACCCGGCCGAGTTCGGGCGGGTGGCGGCCTTCCTGTGTTCTCCGGCGGCCTCGTACATCACCGGCAGCACGGTGCTTGTGGACGGCGGGGCGGTGACCAACCTGTGACGGGGGCCGGCAAGGCATACGATCCGGAGCGGCACGCCCGGTTGATGGTCGAGTACTGCATAGACGCCCAGCCGGGCGACCGGGTGCTCGTGGCCTGCACGACCCTGGCGCTTCCGCTCGTCGAGGAGATTCACCGGGCGCTGCTCGAACGGGGCGCGCAGCCGGTCCTGCGGCTCGAGTACCCGTCCCAGCAGGAGGACTTCATCCGGCTGGCGCCCGACGCCCTCCTCGACCACCTGCACCCGGCCGACCTCGCGGACATCGAGAGTGTGCAGTCCAGTATCCGCATCCTCACGCCGCTGGGACCCGGCGGCCAGGACCCTGCGCGCCAGGCCCGCCACACGCGCACCCTGAAGCCGGTCGCCACGGCGCGCGCGCAGCGCCGCTGGACCCTCACGCTCTACCCGACCCCCGACGGCGCGCAGATGGCCGGCATGTCGCAGGAAGACTACGAGCAGTTCGTCAGCCGCGCCCTGTTCCTGGACCGGCCCGACCCGGTGGCGGCCTGGAACGGTGTCCGGGAGCAACAGGCGGGTCTCATCGAACGGCTCGCCGCCGCCCAGGAAGTCCGCATCGTGGCTCCGGGCACCGATCTGCGCCTGAACGTCGCGGGCCGGCAGTGGGTGAACAGCGACGGTAAGCGCAACATGCCCAGCGGCGAGGTCTTCACCGGGCCTCACGAGGACAGCGCCGAGGGCTATATCCACTATGACCTGCCCACGACCTTCCAGGGTCAGCGGGTCCGGGACATCCGGCTGCGCTTCGAGGGCGGCCGGGTCACCGAGGCCTCGGCCGAGGAAGGCAACGACGCCCTCCAGGCCGCCCTGCTGATGGACGGAGGCGCCCAGTACGTCGGCGAACTGGGCATCGGCACGAACAGCGGCATCCAGCAGCCCAGCATGAACATCCTCTTCGACGAGAAGATCAGCGGCACGGTGCACCTCGCGCTGGGCAACAGCTACCCCGAGACGGGCGGCACGAACCAGTCGGCCCTCCACTGGGACATGATCCGTGACCTGCGGCCGGGCGGCGAGATTCTGCTCGACGGGGAACCTATCCAGCGGGACGGAAACTTCTGCTGAGCAGCAGACCGGCCCTCTGACGGCCGGTGGGCCGGCTGCCGCTCAGGGCACAGCCGGCCCACCGGCGGTCGAGAGGCCCAGGGACCGGGCGTGGAGCCCCACCTGGTCTTCCCGCACAAACCCGGAGCCTGTCCAGCGTCACTCGCTCAGGGCGGCCAGCAGGTCCAGGCCAGGGGGTTCCGGTTGGTGCTGACCCCGCGGGAGACGAGTTGCTGGAGCGCGGCATCGAAGGTAACCCGAGGGCCCATCAGCCGAAAGCTGCCGGAAGGGTATCGTTCGCCGCCAGAGCCGAGTGGGAGAGCAGGGCGGCCGTCAGCAGGCAAAGGTGGAAGCCCATGCTCCATTTGACCGGCTGGCCTGCGGCCACTCAAGCCCACTCGCGGGCGACCGGTAGAGTGGGAACGGTGATCTCCCCCCGCACTTCCGAACGGCTCGGCCGGCACCTCCTGACAAGTGGCGTCTCCGGCGCTTCCGCCGCCGTCGTCCGGCCCGGAGAAGTGGTGTGGAGCGCGGGCGCAGGCCGCCTGGCCTCGGGGGCCGACATCACGGCCGCGACCCCGTTCATGCTCGGTTCGGTCAGTAAGGTCGTAACCGGGACCCTCGTCATGCAGCTCGTCGAGCAGGGCCTGCTCGATCTGGACGGCGACATCAACCGCGTCCTGTCCTTCGTGGTGCACCTTCCCTGCGGCGGCGCGCCGATCACGTTGCGCGGGCTGGCCAGTCATACCTCGGGAATCGTCGACCGGAACCCGGAGTACGCCTCGCCCTATGGTCCAGGGGACCCGCAGCAGTCGCTCGCGGACTTTCTGCGGAGCTATCTCACGCCGGACGGCGCCGAGTACGACCCGCAAGGCAATTTTGGGCCAGCGGGCACCTACGCCTACAGCAACGTCGGGGTGGCCCTCGCTGCCCTGGCGGCCGAGCACCGGATGGGCCGGTCCTTCGCCGATCTGTGCTCCGCGTCGCTGTTCGGGCCCCTGGGGCTGAGGAACACGGGCTGGTTTCTGCGCGACTTCGCGGACCAGTTGCTGATCGCCGAGCCGCGCGACGACGCAGGCCGGGTCCTGCCCCACTACGGCTACCCGACGTACCCGGACGGCCAGTTGCGCTCGTCAGCCGCCGACCTCGGGCAGTTTCTGGCGACGGTGCTGGCCGGCGGCGTCTGGGACAGGGTCCGGGTGCTGCGCCCAGACACCCTGGACCGGATGTGGGAGACGCAGCACTCCGCACCCCAGGAGGACCAGCTGCTGTTCTGGACCCGCAAGCAGGGACTGATCGGTCATCTCGGGGGGGACGACGGGGTGCTCACCTTTCTCTATCTGCATCCGCACCGGGCCGTGGGGCTCGTGCTCCTGACCAACCAGCAGACGGCCGAGGCCCGGGCGCTGGGACGGACCCTCGTCCGGGAGGTGTTGCTGGACCCCAGCGGCCTGCTCTGACCCGGCTGCTGGGTCCACCAGCCGCCGGCCGGCCTGGGTCACCGCACCAGGGGGCCGAACCTGCGGGCGAATGGATACCCCTGCCGTGCGTCCCAGTCCAGCCGCCAGCCGAACACCCCACGGATTGCGGGAAAATGCGCCCTGACCTGCTGGAAGGCGGCGGCGGCCGAGTCCACCGTCCAGTAGTGCTTGAGGCCGCCGTGGACGCCGAAGCCCACGACCACATGCTCGGGCCCCAGCAACTCGGTCCAGGTCCGGATGTTGCCGAGCAGGTACGCCGGATCGTTCAGGTCAGGGCCGTCGTAGTACTGCGGCGCGCAGTAGTCCAGGGCGCCGGCGCGGAGCATGGCGGCGCAGAAGCGTTGGTCGACCGGGTTCCAGGGAGCGGGAGGGGCGGTGATCAGGAACCCGGGATGACGGCGCTTGAGCTCCCGGCCGACCCAGATGAATTCCGGGGTATTGGGCGCTGCGCCGCCCTCGAAAGTGTTGAGGTCCAGGCCGTCGAAGCCTTTCCAGGCGGCGTACAGCCGGTCGACGCTGTTCACGAAGGCCGTGGACACTGCGCGGTCGGTCAACCGCAGGGGATGCCCGGCGCCTCCTACAGACAGCAGCACCCGGCGCTTCTGGACCGCTCGGACATGCTGGAGATCAGCCACCCAGTTCGTCCAGGCTCCGTTCACGTCGCTGGGGGGACGGAAGCTCAGGGTGCCGGCTGGTCGGCCCGGAGCACCGACCGCCGAGAAGAGATAGATGAGGTTGTAGTTCGGGTCGATGTCCCGCAGCCGGGGAGGCGCGTCGCCCAACGTGGCGTAGTAGGTGCCGACGACCCCGCGCTCCGGAGGGGCGGGGGAGCAGACCGCCAGAAGGGGCGCGCAGACCAGCAGGGGGGCGAACATGCCCGAAGATAACCGCCCCCGGCAGGTATCCTCTCCTGACCGCCTGCGTACTCAAGTCAAAGGTTTGCACAATGTTGCGTCTGCAAGCCGGGCGCTTCTCCCCATTAGAGTGCGGGAATGTCTGCGGTCACCTCGCCCCCTCTCCTGAATCAACTGCTGACGGTGACGCACGCCCTGGCCGGGGTCGATCAGGTCGAAGCCATTTTTCCGGTCGTTCTCTCGACGGCCCAGCAGGGCCTGATGGCGCTGGCCGGAGCCATCTTCCTGCCCAACGCGGACCAGACACGTCTGGAGCGGATGGTGGCGCGGGCCGACCGCATAGACGTGCCCTCGATCTGGCAGGACGGCCCCATCCAGGCCAGCTCCCCCGCCAGCGTCAGCTTTGTGAGTGGAAAGTCGCAGTATTTTCCTTCTAAGGGTGACCTCGCGCGCGCCTATCCGAACCTCGAAGCGCAGACCGGACAGATCGCGCCTGTGGGCAGCGCCGTCATTCCGATCAGTTCGCAGAATCAGGTGCTCGGCGTCCTGGTGCTCGACTTCGAGGAGCCGCACCACTTCACGCCTGAAGAGCAGTTGTTCCTCGAAATCCTGGCGTCCCTGAGCGGTCAGGTGCTCGTCCGCCTCAAGATGACGGCCCAGCTCCGGCATCAGGAACATCTGCTGCGCAGCATCGTCGAACGTTCGCCGACGCCTATCGCCGTAGGGACGAAGGACGGTCAGGTCAGTCTGGTCAACGACGCCTACCTAGAGCTTACGGGTCTGACCCGCGGTGCCTTCGAGCGCGGCGAAATCAACTGGTACACCACCACTCTGCCGGAGTTTCGGGCGCAGGACACCCAGTTTGTGCGCCAGGTGCTGCAGAACGGCGTCACACCGACCTACGAGAAGGTACTTCAACGGCCCGACGGAGAGCGCCGGGAAGTGCAGCTCACCATCATGCGCTACTCGGCCGACAGCGACACGGCCATCCTGGGCTACTTCGTCGATCTCACGGCCCAGCGCGCTGTCCAGCATGCGCTCGAACGCCACAGCGAGCTGCTCGAGGCCCAGGTTCAGCAGCGTACCCAGGAAATTCAGGCACGCGACGCGGAACTCGCCAGCTTCAATCTGGGCATCTCGCACGACCTGCGCGCGCCCGTGCGCCGGATCAAGAGCTTCGCCGAGCTGCTCCTCCGGCAGGCCGACGACCTGCCGGAAAAAGCCCGCACCTACATCGACTATATCGGCCTCTCGACCGAGCGCATGACCGGACTGCTCGACGGGCTGCTCTCGCTGTCGCAGGCTTCTCAGGCGCCGCTGCAGAAGGCCCCCGTGGACCTCGACGCCCTGGTGAAGGCGGGCCAGACCGATACCCAGCTCCAGTATCCCGAGCGGGAGATCGTCTGGCAGACCGAGCCGCTTCCGCAGGTCTGGGGAGACGCGCCGAGTCTGGAGCGCGTCATCACCAACCTGCTCTCGAATGCGGCGAAATACTCGCAGCATTCTGCAGAAGTGCGTATTCGGATCTGGAGCGAGCGCACACCGGAGGGCTGGGCCATCAAGGTGACGGACCAGGGGGCGGGGTTCAACGACGAATACCGGGAACAGCTGTTCGGGTTGTTTCAGCGCCTGCACGCGGAACGGGAGTTCCAGGGCATCGGGGTGGGCCTGGCGACCGTCCTGCGTATCGTTTCCCGGCATGGGGGAACGGTGCTGGCCGAGAACAACCCTGGCAACGGGGCGACATTCGGCTTCGTGCTCCCGGACCCCGAAGCCTGACGCGTCCAGCTTGGGCAGCTCTGGGGTGATTTCAGGCAGCTGGTTTCTGCCGGGTGCGCTTCCCGTGCCAACTTGTACGGAGCACCACAGTCCGGTTCCATGTTCACTTGTGTCGGTGCCCCGCAAGCCTAAGCCCGTTTTCCGATCTGGACTGAGATCAATTCGTCAGAGGAATGCGCGTAATCTGAGAGCACATGAGCAGTTGCTTAAGCTTCCCGGACCTGCCTCAATGATCCGCAGCCTCTTGGCAAGACTTGTTCAGGCTCTGGTTCGTTCGGCCGAGGCGCAACGTTGTGTGTTCGGGCAACTGTAAACCTCCATTCCGGCGCTCTGGGGCGCCCTACCCCGTTTCGGTACCCCTCCTGCCTGATCTGAAGAAAGGACCGCATCCATGAGAAAAGCGACCCTCCGCGAACACCTGCGCTACCGTTTCGACAACACGATGTCCCGGGGCCCGGCCGCCATGATCGGCTGGCTCTTCCTGCTCTCCGTCCTCATGATCGTCGCCGTGTCGGTGTTCGTGCAGCTCACGAGGCAGGTGCCGCTGGCGGACGACCGGCCCATCGGCTTCGGCAGCCTGCTGTGGTGGAACCTGATGCGCGCCCTGGATTCCGGCGCCATCGGCGGCGACCAGGGCACGCCGCTGTTTCTGGCCACCATGTTCGTGATGACTCTGGGCGGCATCTTCCTGGTCAGCATGCTGATCGGTGTGGTGACCAGCGGCATCGAGGCGCGGCTCGAAGAACTGCGCAAGGGCCGCTCCTTCGTGGCCGAAGAAGGGCATACGCTGATTCTGGGCTGGTCGCCGCACGTGTTCACCATTCTGTCCGAACTCGTGACGGCGAACGCCAACCAGCGCCGCCCCTGCGTGGTGATTCTGGCCGAGAAGGACAAGGTCGAAATGGACGACGAGCTGCGCGCCCGTCTGGGGTCGACCGGACGCACCCGCGTGGTGTGCCGCACCGGCAGTCCGCTTGACCTGGCCGATCTGGAGATCGCCAATCCGCACGCGGCCCGGGCGATCATCATTCTGGCCCCCGAGGACGACAAGGCGGACACCAGCGTCATCAAGGGGCTGCTGGCTATTACGAACAATCCCAAACGCCGCCCGGCGCCCTACCACATCGTGGCCGAGATCCGCGATTCCCAGAACGTCGAGGCCGCCCGCCTGGCTGGCCGTGACGAGGCGAGTCTCGTGCTCGTCGACGACCTGATCTCCCGCATCATGGTGCAGACCTGCCGCCAGTCCGGGCTGTCGGTCGTGTATATGGACCTGCTCGACTTCGGCGGCGACGAGATCTACTTCGCGCCGCCGACTGCCGTGGTAGGGCAGACCTTCGGGCAGGCCCTGTTCGCGTTCCCGGATTCCGCCCTGATCGGCCTGAACTTCGCCGACGGCCGCATCGTCCTGAACCCGCCGATGGACACGGTCATCGCGCCGGGCGACCGCGTCATCGCCATTTCGGCCGACGACGATACGGTCAGGCCCCAGGCAGGCCCGTTCGCGTTCGACGAGGCGGCCATTCAGACTCCGGTGCGCCGCCCCCAACAGCCCGAGCGCACCCTCATTCTTGGCTGGAACGAGCGGGCCCCGACGGTCATCGCCGAGCTCGACCGGTATGTCATGCCGGACTCGGCCCTGAGCGTGGTCACCGACGACCCGGCGGCGCTGGAGACGCTCGCCCTGCTTCAGGACTCGCTGGTGAACCTCTCGCTGGAAACGCAACTGGGCGACACGACCGACCGCCGGACGCTCGACCGGCTCGGCCCCGGCGCCTACGACCACATCATCACGCTGTCCTCCTCCGATACCCTCGACGTGCAGCAGGCGGACGGCCGCACCCTGGTCACGCTGCTGCACCTGCGCGACATGGCCAGCCGCGCCGAGCAGGACTACTCCATCGTCTCGGAGATGCTCGACGTCCGCAACCGCGAACTGGCGCAGGTCACGCAGGCCGACGACTTCATCGTCTCCGACCGTCTGGTCAGCCTGTTGATCTCGCAGATCGCCGAGAACGCTGCTCTGAAGGCGGTCTTCGACGAACTGTTCCGCGCCGAGGGTTCGGAGATATACCTGAAGCCTGCCGGCGACTACGTGACCCTGGGAACGCCCCTGACCTTCTACACCGTCCTCGAATCGGCGCGGCGACGGGGCGAGGTCGCCATCGGCTACCGCCTGAAGGCAGAGGCCGATCTGCCGGCCCAGGCCTACGGCGTTCACCTGAACCCGGTCAAATCCGCCGCACTGGAACTGTCGGTCCACGACCGCGTCATCGTGCTGGCCGAGGCCTGAGCTGGGCGGGTGCTGGGCCAGGGGTCCTGCCCCGTGCCCGGCGCACCCGGATCTTCCCCAAGCCTGAAGTCTTTCCCCATGCCCTCTTCCGGGGGGGCGGGTAGGGTGGGGGCATGACCATTCATACGCGAGCTCTGGGCTGCACCGGCCTGCACGTCACGGAAATCGGCTACGGGGCCTGGGGGATCGGGGCCGACATGTGGAAGGGCGCGCAGGACGACGAAAGCCTGAGTGCCCTTCGCCGCTATACCGAACTGGGCGGCAACTTCATCGACACCGCCATGGGCTACGGTGACGGGCACAGCGAGCGGCTCGTGGGGCAGGTGGCCCGCGCCCACCCCGGTACCCTCGTCGCGACCAAGATCAGCCCCAAGAACATGCAGTGGCCCGCGGCGCCGCAGACGTCGGCCGACGAGGCCTACCCCGGCGAGCACGTCATCCGGATGACGGAAGCGAGCCTGGAGCGGCTGGGGCTGCCCACCATCGACGTGCAGCAGTTCCATGTGTGGAACGATGCCTGGGTGGGTCAGGGGGACTGGCAGGACGCCGTGGCCCAGCTCAAGCGCGACGGCAAGATCCGGCACTTCGGGATTTCGGTCAACGACCATCAGCCCAGTAACGCGGTCAAGGCTGTGGAAGCGGGCGTGGTGGAGACCGTGCAGGTGATCTACAACGTCTTCGACCAGGCGCCGCAGGACCGGCTGCTCGACGCCTGTCTGGCCCACGGCGTCGGCGTGATCGTGCGGGTGGCCCTCGATGAGGGGAGCCTGACCGGCAACATCACGCCGGACACCACCTTTCCCGAAGGTGACTGGCGCAACCGGTATTTCGGGGGCCAGCGCAAGACCGAGTTGCAGACCCACCTGCGCGCGATAGAGCGCGACCTCGGAATCGGGACGGCCCAGCTGCCGGAAACGGCGCTGAGGTTCGTGCTCAGCCACCCGGCGGTCAGTACGGTCATCGTGGGGATGCGGAGTCTGCACAATGTCGATCGCAATATGGCCCTGGGTGACGGAGAGGGCCTGCCCAGCTCGCAGGTCGAGCAGTTGCACCGCCACCGCTGGGACCGGAACTGGTACGAACCGGCCCAGGAAGAGGAGCGCGCGGGACAGTGACCCGGAGCCTGTAGGGCCTGGGCACTAGCCTTATAGCGGCGAGCCGGCCCTCTGGTGACCGGCTCGGAGTTCTCGGCTCGCCGTTGTGTTTTCCTGGTCGTTGCATTTGGGACTGGCTCTGATCTTCGCGTAGCTCTGCCCTCAACCAGGGGGGTGACTGTTCCGGAGGCCGTCTACGTCAGCCAGGGAGGAAGGTCGCCAGTCAGTCGGACGCCGGAGCAGGAAGACTTACGCGCCCTTTACCGGAGCGGCCCCCTTCCAGGGCTTCCCGGTCCCAGTGCGCGAGGGTCGCGGCTGCCGCGTAGGTCTTCTGGAGAAAGGCCAACAGGACCGCCTCTGGGTCTTCCGCTGTCCGTACGACCTCATAGGGAAGAATGAATTCGCCCAGCGTGTCCTGATACCTCGCGCCCGCGCCGGCGTCTGCACTACGGAATCCAGGCGGCTCGGGGTAGGCGTAGGCATAGAAGGCCGCCTCTCCCAACCCCGTTCCCGGCCAGAATCCGGCACTCGCGAGTTCGTGAGAATAGGCTTCCTCCATGACCCAGTCCGCGCAGTTGGGGGCCCCGCCGGGATGCCTGGGCGCGGGCCGTCCCGAAAAACGGGTGACGGCCAAGTCGAAGGCTCCCCAGAAGAAATGCACCGGACTCGCCTTTCCCAGAAAGTCCGCCCTGAAGAGAGTGAAGACCCGGTGCACGGTGGTGAGGGCGCGCCAGTACCGCTCGACCGCCTCCTTGTCGTACGCGGCGTGCGTCTCGTGCTCGGGGAAAGGCGTGAGCGGGTCCGGCAGTTCGACGGGAAGAGGCCAGATCCGGACCCCGACTCCCAGGTCCTCCAGCTCGGCCATCAGGGCACGGTAGAAGCCAGCGACGCTCCGGTGTTCCAAGGAAAAGAACCGCTCCTCCCCAGACCCTGTCCTCATCCACAACCTGTGCCGCAGAAAATCGAACTCGATTTCAAGCGTGCCCTGCGGATGGTGCATGAGGCCCGTCGTCAGGCCGCGCGTACTGAGCAGCAGGGTGGCGTGCCAGGAATGGTTGAGCCAGGGCGTCAGGGCCAGACGGATCTTGCCGACGATCTGGGTCCACAGGTGGACGGTGTCCAGGGTGTCCTGCCAGGGCGCCAGGGGAAGGGGGGGCCAGTTGGATGACGTCGAAGACATTGGGTCCTCCGGGGATGGGAAACGTGCTGACGAGGTGGCGATTGGACGAGAACAGTTCGGCGTCCGTGCCCGCTATAACCGGCTGTCATTTTACGCCGGGCCACGTTCACCGGCGCCGACGACCTGTGGTCCCGGTATCTGGCCTTCGTCATATTGCGGGGCCTGGGTACGCCCTGAACCTTGCGGGTGGGGGTTCTGTGGTGCGTCGCTGGGGCGGGTTGGGCAGTGCGAAGCCCATTGTCACCCACATACGGCCTGCAAGATGAAAAGGGAGGCGGCCAAATCGAGGACACGGAGGTTCCAAATGGGTCTCAGAGTCTACGCCCCGTTCGGGAGTCGCTGGTGATTCCCCTTCGCCCGGTCTCACTTCTCCAAATCGCTCAGGTGTGTCGCAGCCGAGCGGAGCAAAGGCTTTCTCTGCCTACCGAGCTATTGCAGCCTCCGGCTTCCTGAAGACCGCGTTATCTCGATTCTCCTAAACCGCTGTTCACAGGCGACCCACGCGGAGGCCCGGGTCTGGCCTGGACAATGGTCCCCGACCACAAAGGAGGCACCATGGGACTATTCGGCCTGGGCGTGAAACTGAAGGATCTGCAGGATCTCTACGTCGAGCAACTCCGTGATCTCTACTCGGCGGAGACGCAACTCCTTGGGGCGCTGCCGCAGATGGAGGCGGCGGCCACGGCCCCCGAGCTCAAGCAGGGGTTCGCCGATCACTTGGAGGAGACCCGGATTCAGGTACAGCGTCTGGAGACCATCTTCCAGGACTTGGGCGAGAAACCCGGCGGCCATACCTGCAAGGCCATGGAAGGACTGGTGGCCGAGGGCAGCGACATGATCGGCGAGAAGGCCAACGCGGCGGTCAAGGACGCCGGCCTGATCGCGGCGGCGCAGCGCGTCGAGCACTATGAGATTGCCGGCTACGGAACGGTCGCCACTTATGCCCGCGTCCTGGGTCACCAGCAGCATCTGGAACTGCTGCGTCTGACCGAAAACGAGGAGAAGGCGGCGGACAGCAAGCTCACCGGCTTCGCGCAGGAGATCAACCTTGAGGCCGCTCAGGCTTGAGCCGGAGTCCTGCCCGGCCGACTCTCTCCACCTGTCACACTGGACGGATGCCTAAGCTCTGGGGCCGGCGCGGACACGCTGCCGTGGATTATGCGACTGCGCCCGCCCTCTACCTGCTCGCCCGATATGTCGGCCTGCAGGGAACAGCCTTACGCTGGGTCGACCGCTTCGTCCTGCTTATTCTCCTGGCTGTTTTCACCACGCGGACGCCTCTGGGCCTGATTCAGGTCGTTCCCTTCCGTTTTCATGGCCGGGCCGAGCAGGCGAGTATCGCCGTGCAACTGGCGCTGCCCTGGACGGCCCACTTCTCCCGAGACCGGCGTGCCCGCGACTTCTTCCTGATCCTCGCGGCCTACAATTTCCTCGTCTGGCAGGCAACGGATTGGGACGCCGAGGATGACTGAGGACGCGCGGGACCAGTGAAGGGGACCACCGGTCAGGAGTATGTTCGCTGCCAGAAGATCGCCGGTCTCGGCAGGTCGCGTCTTCCCTACCCTCGCTGCCCGGCCAGGCCCAGTGACCTGGGATGACCACCAGAGACGTCGCCGCTCCCCACTACCCCACGGCGCGGAAGGCGAGCGCACCGGTCAGGACGAGACCGACGGCCATCACGATCAGGGCCGCGCGCCGGGTCTTTTTCAGGAACATCAGGATGCCGATGCCGGTCAGGGAGATGACGGTGAGCGCGAGGCCGCTCAGGTCGATCGCCCACCGCCAGCCCGTACCTGCGTCGCGTCCCCGGTGCAGGTCGTTGAAGGCGGCGAGGCCTCCTTGTTCCAGAACGTTCACCGTGTATTTTCCGGTCTGGGTATCGATGAAGGCGTCGGCGCTGTAGCCCGGCGCCAGAAAGCTGATATCGGCCTCGTCGCCGTTGAGGGTGGTGTTGCCGGCTCGGCCCTTCAGGCTCTGGGCGGCCCGCAGCTCTTCAGCGACGTTCAGCCAGTTGACCTTCCCCTGCTCGATCCAGCCCGGCGACATCGTCCCTGACACCGTACGTTTGACCTCGCGGATCCCCAGGGTCCATTCGGGATGATTCAGCGTGATGCCGCTCACCGAGAAGAACAGGACGATCAGCAGGCTGATCATGCTGGTGTAGGTATGCACCGTGCGCAGCCAGACGTTCCACTGGGCCTTCGTGCTGCGCTTCCGGGCGGCCGGCCTCGGCTCAGGCCCGGCCGAAACTGACACTTGCCGCCTCGATATCGTTGTCGGTTCCCAGGGCCTTCTTGAAACTGCTCGTGCCCAGGCTCAGCTTTTCACGTACGAGGCTGTACGGACCATGTTCGCGGGCCGTCTCGAGACACACGTAGTAGTCGCCTTGGGCAAGCAGGGTGCCCTTGTCGTTCTTGCCGTCCCAGGCGACGGCGTACGAGCCAGGGTTGCGGGTGGCGCTGCTCACGGTCGAAACCAGGTCGCCGTTGTCGCGGATCCAGCGCCGCAGTTCTGCCAGCCACCGGGGGTTCTGGCGGCCCTGCGAGACCCAGACCGTCAGATTCCGGACGGTCTTGCCTGCCGGGTCTTCGATCCAGACCGCGACGTAGGGCCGCTTGACCCGGCCGGTGGCCTGGGTCGCCACCGTGAACTGGATATTCAGTGCCATGCCCGCGGTCCAGGGCTTGACCGTGGCGGCGCCGGCTAGGGCTCCGGGAAGCACCTGGGAAGAGAGGAGGGCTGCCGTGGCGGCGGCCAGTTTACCGATGAAGCTGCGGCGGGTTTCAGGTCGTGTCATGGGCTGGGTCTCCTAATCAGAGAATGCGCGTCAAGTGTTGAACGGACGTTAAAAGACGGGGCCGGTGGGCCAGGTGGCACTGCGGTGGATCTGGCGGTCGGCAGTAAAGATCAGGGCGGCGGCCTGCGGGAACCCGGCGATCAGGTTCAGGCCGGGGCCGGGTCCCAGAACGCTCAGGGCGGTCGCAAGGGCGTCGGCGGTCGCGCACTCAGGCGCCATGACCGTGACCCCAGGAACCGTCTCGACCGGCCAGCCCGTCCTGGGGTCCAGAACATGCGAGTAGTGCCGGCCCCCGATGTCATACCCCCGGTGCGCCTGACCACTCGTCGCCAGGGCGGCGCCGCATACCCGGACCTGCGTACTGGCAGGTGCGTCGTCGCGGGAAGTCCAGGGGTCGGCGACAGCGACCGTCACGCCGGCCGGGCCGGCTGCCCGCAGGTCTCCACCCGCGTTGACGAGAACGGTCTCGACCCCCGGCTGCCCGGCCGCCTCTTCGACCATGCGGTCGACGATGAAACCCTTGGCCAGTGCGTTCAGTCCCAGCGGATAGCGGGCGTGCAGCGTCACCATGCCGTCACCGTGCCAGGTCCAGGGCGCCGCCTGGAGGGTCTCTACCAGGGCGTCAAGTTCAGCTGGGTCAGGGAGGCGGCCTGCCTGGGCGGCGGTCTGCCACACGCTCCCCAGCGCGTCGGCCCCGGGGTGAAAGGCGTTTCCGGTCAGCTGACGCCACGAATCGGCGAGCGCCAGGACCGTGCCGAGTTCCGGGCTGATCCGGGTCGGCTCGCCCGGCCTGTCCCCCCAGCGCCTGAGTTCGCTCTCAGGATCGAAACGGTTGAACAGGGCGCTGAGGCGCCCGAGTTCCGCGAGGGCCCGCTGCTCGGCCGCTTCCGCCTCCACGCGGCCGCGTGCCGTGACCTGGAGTTCCACCTGCGTTCCCAGCAGGCGCTCGTAGGTGCTGTGAAGGTGGTAGGACCTTCGGAAGAGGGCGGACAGACGGGGCACAGGCGGAAGTATGGCGGGGCCGGATCAAGGTTTGACGAAGGAGACTGGGCGGCTCAGGGATCAGGAAGGAATGGAGCGCTGGTGGCCGGACGACCTCTGCCCCCTGGCCGGCTCGGGCTACTGGTGCCTATACGGGCTTCTCCCGGACGAGCTGGACCCAGGTGGCTGTCCAGCATCAGGCCTGCGCCGCGTCCGGTCCATCTGACACGACCTGTCCGGCGGGCCCGCGCTCCAGTTCGATCTCGTGATCGGCGCCTTCCCAACCGGTCTCGAAGCGCCGGGTAAAGTTCAGGGTTCCGTGTCCGCGCAGGTCCTCGGCCCGAAAGGTCAGCAGCCACAGCCCGAACGTGCCGCAGCGCGCCTCGCGCTCCTGCACGCCTTGCCAGCCGTTCCATCCGAAGTGGAGCGTGAAGGGCACCGGACTCTCGAAGGTCAGGTCCCGCCCTGGTGGCAGCCGGCGCAGCGGCGTCTCGTTGCGCCAGCGCCACTCGGCGGCGTCTCTGGGCCGGGCATACCGGTCCTGCACCACCCGCAGCAACTCGGCTGGGCGGCCCGTCTCGCGCGCCAGCAGGAGCTTGAGGAACTCGGCATGGGTCCAGACCAGGGGCATGGCACTGCCCGAGGGCCGCCCCGGAAACAGCCCCTGCCCCGGGAGAGGGTCAGTGTCCCAGACCTGCTCGGGCAGCAGGCCGCCGGGGCTGGCACAGTTGGCGATGGTCTGCAGGTACGGCAGCGGGTCCTCGCCCGATTGCAGCGCGAGGTGCCCGCGTTCGCCCGACAGCAGGGGCCACAGCCGCCCGGTGCCCGAACCGTCGAAAGGGCGGCCGTCCCTGTGTTCCCCGTAGCCGTCGTCGTTGTAGCGGTGGTAGAGGTCGCCGCTGGGGGTCGTTACGCGCAGCACCCGGTCCACCACCTTCAGCGTGTCCTGAATGCGCGGGTCGTCTGCCTGCCTCAGTCCCAGCCGGGTCAGGTACGAGAAATCCAGGCTGACCAGGGCCGACGCGCTGATCGTTTCGCCCATGCGGTTACGCAGCAGTACCGTGCCGCCCAGCCTTCCGTCGCGCTGCGGGGGGGCCAGCCGCACGTAGTAACCTGCCACCTCCAGCTCCCGTGCCAGCGGTGTATCCGTCACGTAGCACCAGCTCTCCAGGCGTTCGTTCCACTCGTCGGCCACCTTCAGGGCGTCCTCGCGCTCGGTCTCGGGCAGCCACGCGGCTCCCGCCACGAGCGCCGCGGTGGCGACCGCCAGCGTGAACGGATTGACGCCGGGGTTTTCCTCCCAGCGGTCCTGGTCGCTCGTCGGCCCGGTACGGACCACGAAGCCCAGAGCGCGGCCCACCATCTCGGCGGTGCCGGGCAGCTCGGGCACGCCCTCCTCGCGCAGCTTGGCGGCCAGCAGGACCGGGAAGGCGGTCTCGTCGAGTTGCAGCCCGTTCCAGAAGGGGTCGCCGCTGGGGTAGTCGTTCTGCGGCCAGTGACCGTCGGCCTGCTGGGTGGCGAGAAACCGCGCCAGAATTCGCTGGGCGTCTCCGGGGGCGCCCGCCGCGACCAGCGCGAAGGCCGCCAGGGTCACGTCTCGCGGCCAGACCAGATGGTAGCCGCCCAGCGAATCGGTCGAGTCGCCCCAGGGCACGCTCAGGCTGGCGACGACTGCGCCGGGATAGGTGTGGTCCTCGTGCATCTTGAGGACGGCGGCGCTGAGCAGGGCTAGGTTCCCCAGGGCCTGGTCGGGAGCGGGCAGCTTCAGCGTCTGCCCCCAGGTGCTCCAGCCACGCACAAAGTCCTGCTCGGCAGCTTCGTACCCCTCGGCCAGTGCGCCGCGCGCCAGCGTCCAGGCTCCGCGGGCCGTATTCGAGAATCCCAGAGCCAGCGTGCCCGAGCGGTCCTCCAGCTCGGCGCTCAGGGCCACGTTGTCGGGGCCGGCCTTGGTATAGGCCCAGGTCAGCTGCCCATGGGCCTGCAGGTCCTGCCAACCGTCCGACGTCCCCACGACCCCCGCCGAGGCGTGCAGCCGCCGCCCGGTGGCGCTCAGGCACAGCACATGGTCCTCATGGTGGGCGAACAGCGCGCCGTCGACCCAGGCCACGTTGTCCCGCCCAGTGCCGTTCAGGTGCGGCGCAGCAATCACCGCCAGCCGGAAGGGGCCGTCCAGCGCATAGCGGATGAGCAGGGCGTCACGCTGTGGATCGGGCAGCATCTCCAGGGTCAGGCGGTAGCTGGCCCCGGCATGGGTGCCGCGGTGGGTTACGGTGGGCAGCGGCAGGTGCGGCGCGGGCACGCTCAGGCTGTACTGCGCCGTGCGCTTGAGGTCCACCCAGCCCTGTCCGGCTCCGGCGTTCTCGCTCAGGAGATGGAACGTCAGGTCGCGCAGTTGGGGCTCGCCGGTCGAGGGCCAGTAGACCTCGTTCAGTACGCCGTGGCCCAGGGTCGCCCACAGTCGGCTGCCGCCCAGGCTGGTCGTCACGAAGTCCTTGGCACTGCTGCTCCAGGTGGGGCCGACGCCGGGGCCACTGTCAGGGGCCAGCGCGTCGTCGCCAATCCGGGCGAAGGTGGGAATGTCGCTCACGAGTTCTCTAGGTGGAGTTGTTCGATGACCTGCTCGCGCGTCCGGTCCGACCGGGCGACACCGATGACCGGTCGCTCCAGCACACCGCGCGCGGTCAGGTCCCGCGGGGCGAGAAAGATCTGCCCGTAAGCAAGGTCGTCCGTCGCCCCGAAAAAGATCAGGGCAGCTGGTGGAAGCTGCGTCATGGAGGCATCATTTGCCGGAGGGGTCAACGCCACATGGAACACGGACAGTTTGTCTGAACGACAGAGACAGCCGTCACCGACCTGGGCAACTCGCCGGCAGCACGGAACGTCCTGGCCTGCGCGGCCTCCGCCGGCCCCGAGGTAGGGGAGGACAGGCCTGTCCCTGTGTAGGGCGGGCCGCCTTTATCTCGCACCCTGCGCGATGGCCCGTCCTGCGGTGCGCCCGGTGAAGATGCATCCTCCCAGAAAGGTGCCCTCCAGCGCACGGTACCCGTGCATGCCGCCCCCGCCGAAGCCCGTCACCTCTCCTGCGGCGTACAGGCCCGGCAGGGGCTGACCGTCGTGGGCCAACACCCGGCCGTCCAGGTCCGTTTCCAGGCCGCCCAGCGACTTCCGGGTCAGGATGTTGAGCTTCACGGCAATCAGGGGGCCGTCCTCCGGCCTGAGGATGGGCGCAGGTTTCGCCACCCGGACCAGCCGCTCGCTCAGGATGCTCCGGGCATTCCGGATCACAGCGAGTTGTGGGTCCTTCCCGGCGGAGTTCCGCGTCTGAAGGTCACGGTCGTGCACCTCCTGCGCCACAGCTGCATAGTCCACGAGGTCGTCGCCGATCAGCCGGTTCATGCCTGCCACAAGGTCCCGCAGGTTGTCGCGGACCACGAAGTCGGCGCCCTGGTTCATGAACGCCTGCACGGGGGCCTGGACCGCCTTCCCCGCGCGGGCCAGGGTGAGCCGGATATTCCTGCCGGTGAGGTCTGGGTTCTGTTCCGAGCCGGAGAGGGCGAACTCCCGCTTGATGATGGCCCGGTTGAGCAGGAACCAGGTGTGGGGATAGCCATGGGTGGTGATGTGCCGCAGGGTATCCAGACTGCTCGCCCCCGGGATATGCGGAAAGGGCAGCCTCCTGCCGGTGGGGTCGAGCCACAGACTGCTGGGGCCGGGCAGGATACGGATACCGTGCCCCGGCCACACCGGATTCCAGTTGCGCAGGCCCTCGGTGTAGTGCCACATGCGGTCGGCGTTGACGAGGCTGGCGCCGGCTTCTCTCACGACCTCCTGCAGGGCGCCGTCCACATGCTGCGGCACGCCGGACACCATGAAGGCCGGGGCCGGGCCCAGCCGCTGGACGGGCCAGTATTTGCGCACGAGGTCATGGTTGCCGCCAAGGCCGCCGGAGGTGATCAGGACCGCCTGAGCATTCAGGCTGAAGTCGCCCACCACGACGCGCGAGCTGCGCGCGCCCCGGTCCACGCCTGAGGCTTCCAGCACGTCGCCGTGAACGCCGTGCACCGTTCCGTTCGTGACATTCAGGCCGCGGACCCGGCGGCGGAACAGCAGCTGAAGGCGTTCTGCACGCTCATGCTCACGCACACGCCGCACGAAAGGCTCCAGTACGCCGGGGCCGGTGCCCCAGGTGATGTGAAAACGCGGCACGCTGTTGCCGGGCATCCCGGCGCCCGCGCCGCCCCTCTCGGCCCAGCCGGCCGCCGGGAACCACCGCATCCCCTGGGCGTGCAGCCACGCCCGCTTCTCGCCAGCCGCAAAATCGATATAGGCCTCGGCCCATCTGCGGGGCCAGTGGTCCTCGGGTCGGTCGAAGGCCGCAGTCGTCATCCAGTCCCGCAGAGCCAATTCACGGGAGTCGCGGATGCCCAGGCGGCGCTGCTCCGGGCTGTCCACGAAAAACAGGCCGCCGAAGGACCAGAAGGCCTGGCCGCCGAGGTTCTGTTCGCCCTCCTGATCGAGCACCAGCACGCGTTTCCCGGCGTCGGCCAGTTCGGCCGCGGCGACGAGTCCGGCGAGACCTGCTCCAACCACGATCACATCCGCATCCAGTGTGGGCATAAGGTAGGGCCAGGGTAGAGCACCCGCGGTGGGGAAGGGCGTCAGCGGGAAGGGCGCACAACTCAGGAAACTGGCGACGAGGGCCGGGGTGCCGGGCCAGAGGGGAGCAACCGGCCGGTGACACCGCTTTTGCACGTTCCGAGTGCCGTGGTCCCGACAGGCCAGGGAAGAGGTCCAGGGCTCCCCGGGAGCGGCGCTCAGCCCCGGCGGCGGTAGGCCGCCGTGCGGGGATCGAGCGCGTCGCGCAGGGCGTCACCCAACAGGTTGAAGCTCAGGACGGTCAGCGCGATCATCATTCCCGGAAACACGGCCAGCCACCACGCGTCCGGCAGGAAGCTGCGGGCGCCGGATAGCATCTCGCCCCAGTCGCTGGTGGGGGGCTGGACTCCCAGACCCAGGAAGCTGAGACCGGCGGTCGAGAGGATGGAGGTTCCCACACTGATGGTCGCCTGAACGACCAGTGGACTGGCCATGCCGGGCAGCAGGTGACGGAACACGATGCGGCCCGGCCGCGCCCCCAGGGCGCCGGCCGCCTCGACGAATTCGCTGGATTTCAGGTTCAACACCTCGGCCCGCGCCAGACGGGCGAAGGTCGGGATCAGGCCCACCCCGATGGCAATGACCGCGTTGCTGAATCCGGGCCCCAGCGTACCGATGATCGCCATGGCCAGCAGCAGGCCGGGAAAGGCCAGCAGGATGTCCATGATCCGCATGAGCAGTCGGTCGGTCGTCCGGCCGACGTAGCCGGCCACAGTGCCGATCACGGTGCCGATCCCCAGGCCGATCAGGACCGGCAGCAGCCCGGCCAGCAGGCTGACCCGGCCGCCGTACAGGACGCGGGTCAGCACGCTGCGGCCGAAAGCGTCGGTTCCCATGGGATGCTGGGCACTAGGGGGCTGCAGGCGGTTGAGCCAGCTCTGCGCGTTCGGGGCCTCCGGAGCCAGGACCGGCGCGAACGCCGCAGCCAGCGCCAGCAGAAGCAACAGTCCGGCGCCCACGCGCGCGCCCGGCCGGCTCAGCAGCCTTGACCGGAAGGTGCGCTGCGGCGAGCGGCCGTGGGCCGCAGTCAGGGGCACCCTAGTCATACTGGACCCGTGGATTCAGAACGCCGTACAGCATGTCGACCACCAGATTGACCACGGTGAACACGGCAGCGGAAAAGACCACTACGCCCTGAACGAGTGGAATGTCGCGGCTGGTCACCGCGTCCAGGGTCAGCCGCCCCAGGCCCGGCCACGCGAAGATGGACTCGGTGATCACCGCGCCCCCCAACAGGCCGCCGAACTCCAGCCCGATGACGGTCAGGACCGGCACCAGGGCGTTGCGCAGGGCGTGGCGCAGCACATGGAGGGGAGGCAGCCCCTTGGCGCGGGCCGTGCGCACATAGTCCTGCGGCAGGGCGTCGAGGAGACTCGCGCGCATCATCCGGATCTGGATGGCCACCGATCCGAAGGCCAGGGTCAGCGCCGGCAGGACGAGGTGGGCCAGCGTACCGCTGCCGCTGGGAGGCAGCCAGCGCAGTTGGAGCGCGAAGAGGGTCATCGCCAGAATGGCGAACCAGAAGCTGGGAATCGAGACGCCCAGCAGCGAGATGCTGGTGATGACCGTGTCCCACAGCGTATGCCGGCGTAGCGCGGCCACGGTACCGAGGGGCAGGGCCACCAGGACCGAGAGGCCCAGGGCCAGCACCGTGAGCTGCAGGGTATAGGGAAAGCGCTGGAGGATCTCGGTCAGGACCGGGGTCTGCGTCTTGAGCGATAGGAGCTGCCCGGTCACGAAATCACTCAGAAAACGGGCGTACTGCGTGAGCCACGGGTCGTTGAAGCCGTACGCCTGCCGGAGCTGATCGAGCTGCGCCGAGGAGACGCCCTGGGCGTCTTCGCCCAGCAGGGCCACGACCGGGTCGCCCGGCACCAGTTTGAGCAGCAAAAAGACCAGGACCGTGACGCCCAGCAGGACGGGCACGGTTCCCAGGAGCCGCCTCGAGAAATACAGAACCATCTGTTGTCCGTTCACCAGGGCGCAGCAGGCCGTGGATTTCAGCAGGAGGACGAACTTCCGGTGGCCTGGCAGCAAAGCCGCCGTTCCACCGGAAGGAAACTCGGAGAGTGTCGGCAGCTCCGGCCGTGGCCGGGCCGCGACCGGCAGGCTCACTTCAAGGTGGCCTTGCTGAGATCCAGGTTGATCCACGAGTAGCGCCAGTCTTCGCCCTGGAGGCGGTTGGTCTTGGCGTAGGTGGTCAGGGGGTGATACAGCGTGAGCCAGGGAACGTCGCGGGCAATCTGCTGCTGGGCGTCCTGGTACAGGTCCAGCCGCCTGGCCTGGTCGTTGCTGCGCCGGGCGTCGAGCAGCAGCTTGTCCACCTTGACGTTCTTGTAGAAGGCCCAGTTGTTGGCCGGGATCTCCTTGCTGCTGAACAGGGCGTACAGGGCGTAGTCGGCGTCCAGCGTGACGGTCCCCCAGCTTCCGATGAACAGCTCCGCGTGGTTGGGCTTTTTCATGTTGGCGGTGTAGGTGCCGTAGTCGGTGATCTGCACGGCCGCGTTCAGTCCCAGCTGCTGCAGGGAAAACTGCACCGCCTCGGCGAGCTGACGGGTTTCGGCTCCCTCGTAGGTGGCGAGGGTGACCCTGGTGCCGGGTTTGACCCCGGCCTGCTGCAGCAGTTTGCGCGCCGCCGCGAGGTCGTAGGAGACGCCCGGCAAATTCTTTCCGGCGCCGTAGACCGTGGGGGGAATGGGTGCGTTCGCCTTGACGGCCAGCCCCTGCCGCAGGACGCTCACGATGGCGTCGCGGTCCACGGCCTGCGAGATGGCCTGACGCACGCGGACATTCTTGGTGACGCCGCTCTGGGTGTTGAACCCCAGGTAGGTGCTGCCCCAGCCGAGCTTCTTGAACACCGTGAGGTCCTTGTTGGCGTCCAGATCCTTGTAATTCTCCGGGGGTACGGCCGTGATGAGATCCACCCGGCCGGTCCGGAGCTCGACCACCTGCGTGCCCACATCCGGAATGATGCGGAAGACGAGCCGGGGAATATTGACCTTGCCGCCCCAGTAGCCGGGGTTGGCGGCCAGCTCGATCTGGTTGCCCGCGTTCCAGCGGCTGAATTTGAAGGGTCCCGTGCCAACCGGCTGGCGACCGAAGTCCTTGCCGCTCGCGCGCGCTGCGGTAGGCGAGACGATGGCCGTCACCGGGTGCGTGAGGTGCGCGAGCAACGGCGCGAAGGGATCGGCAGTAACGAACTCGACGGTGTCCTCGTCAATGACGCGGACGGTCTTGATCATGCTCAGGACGTAGGCGCCCGCCGCCTTGTTCTCGGGGTTGATCAGGCGCTCGACCGAATACTTGACGGCCTGGGCGTTGAAGGGCGTGCCGTCCTGAAACTTGACGTTGCGCCGCAGCTCGAAGCGCCAGGTGGTCGGGTTGACGCGCTTCCAGCTCGTGGCGAGACGGGGCTTGATGGAGCCGTCGTCCTCACGGGTCAGGAGGCTGTCGTAGATGTGGTTCGTGATGCCGAAGGCCAGGCCGCTGAAGGTCAGGTTGGGATCGAGGGTCGGCGCGTCGCCGGACGTGGCGATGGTCAGGGTGCTGCCCTGGGCGGCGGCAGTCAGGACACTGGAGGTCAGAACAGCCAGGGCTGCGGCGCGGAGAAGAGAAGACATAGGGCACCACCTTAGTTGATTAGTTTTATCAACTACCTCACCCCTCCAGACAACTTCAGGCGAGAACGCGGCCTGGGTTCTGGCCTGGGGGCCTGAATGTCGGGGAGGGCCCCTGCTCGGAAGGCCAGAAGTCGCAGTGACCTGTCGGAGACGCAGGCGGCTTGTGGGGGCTGACGCCCGGCCACGTTGTCAGGTCGCAGCCGGTCACATCGGTCGGCCTCCTGAGCCGGGGAAGTGGGCAAGAATGGCCCCATGCCAAGTGAATTCATCCAGCCGACGCCGGTCCTGCCCCTGTCTCCCGACGGCTTCAGCGTCGTGCTGCTGGGCACGGGCACTCCGCGCGCCTACCCCGGCGCCGCCAAGCCGGCCGTGGCGGTCGCTGCGGGGGGTCAGGTGCTGCTGTTCGACTGCGGCAGCGACACGACCCGGCAGCTCATTGCCTCGGGCCTCATGCCGCAGCGGGTGCGGGACGTGTTCTTCACGCATCACCACTACGACCACAACGCCGGGTTTCCGGACCTCTTCATCAGCAGCTGGCGGACCCATGTCGGGATCATCGCGGGGCGTAGCCGGGCCATGCGCGTCTACGGGCCCAGCCGCACCCGCGAGATCATCGGCGCGTTCCACGGCGCCCTGGCTTACGACATCGGGTTGCGGGTGGCGTACAACAGGTCCGAGGTCGGGGGCGGGCAGGTGGAGTACGCCGAGAGCAACGCCGGGGTGGTGTTCGACGAGGGCGGGGTGCGGGTCACGGCCTTTGAGGTCGACCACCGCCCGGTCGAGCCGGCACTGGGCTACCTCGTCGAGTTCGGGGGAAAGCGGGTCGTCATTAGCGGGGATACCCGCCCCATGCCGAGCACGGTGGCGCACGCGCGGGGTGCCGACCTGCTTGTTCACGACGCCTACAACGCGGCCTGGCTGGCCGAGATCGCCCAGGAGAATCCGGACCTGGCGGTGCAAGTCAACAACCCGGCGAAGTACCACACGACCACGCTGGAAGCCGCGCAGATGGCGCAGGAGGCGGGGGCCAGACACCTCGTCCTGACCCACCACATCCCGGTGCCCCGGGCCACGCCGGAAGCCGAGGCCGCCTATACCCAGGGAATGGCGGCCCTCTACTCGGGCCGGATTACAGTTGGCCGCGATCTCATGCGCTTCGACCTGATCTCGCCTGCCGGAACCTGAGTGGCGACGGGCGCCCGGTCCCGGACTCCGGTCGGGCGTGCCCTGGTCAGCTCGGGGCCGACGATGGGCCACCCGTCTTCGTGCCGGAACCCGCCACAATGACGGCATGAGACGTTCGACCCTCGGCTTGGCGGCCTTCCTCTGGCTGATGCTGGCCGGTGCAGGGGTGGCGGCCCAGTTTCTGTCCACGCGAACCCGGCTGACGGAGACCTTCGGAACCGACGCGCGCATCCTGCACCGCGTGCTTTCGCAGCGGATGGAGCAGCAGGAAGCTGTGCTCAACGCCCTGGACGCTCTGGAACGTCAGGGTGTGGGCGCGGCGGCACTGGGGACATATGTGGACACCCTGGTACGCCCCTACCCGCAGGTGGTGGCGGCCGAGCGGTGTTCGGCGACGGGCTGTCAGGTACTGGGCACCCCTGCCGAACGCCCCCCGGTTCTGGCCTCCGCACGTTCCGGCCGGCCGGCGGCGCAGTGGCCAGAGGGCGGCGGGCCCCTCTACGCCCTCTCCCGCAACAACGTGCGGGTCTGGGTTGATGCCGGGCGGCTGACCGGGGCCCTGGACAGCAGCGCCGCTCCCCTGACCTATGAGCTCCTCCGGCCGGGCACAGGAACGCTGGTCGTGGCGCATGGGGCCCAGGCCGCCGAGACGTTCACGACGCTCCGGGTGGAGAAGGTCCTGGGGACGGCCCTGCAGCCTCTGCCCATCCGCATCTCGCGGGGGGTGCCGTGGAGCGCCTGGCCCTGGGTGGGCGCAGCGCTGTGGACGATACTCACTGCGGGGCTGGGCGTGCTGATTTTCCGGCTCCTGGAAAGCCGGCGCGCCGCGCAGCGCGCGCTGCTGGACGAGCGGGCTCGGGCGGACGGGGTGGTGCAGGCCGCCTCCGAGGCCATCGTGGCGCTGGACGGGGCCCACCGGGTGACGCTGGCGAATCCGGCCGCGCGCGCCGCGCTGGCCCACGCCCTGCCGCCGGGCACCGACCTGCGCGCCGTGGTCACGTTCCACGCTACGCTCTCGCAGGCGCCGTTCGACGCGGCGTCTTTCTGGAACAGCGCCCGGCCTACCGCCCTGCCCGAGGGGCTGGCCCTGCTGCGCGCCGGGGCCGAAGGCCAGGAGACGGTGCCCGTCGAGGGCTCGCTGGCGCCCCTGCTCGGCGTGGGAGGCGACTTGCGGGGCCGCGTGCTCATCCTGCGCGAAGTGGGGCCGCTCCAGCGACGCCTGCTCGAACATCTGGAGGAAGGAGAGCGGCGCGTGCGCGAGCATGAGGAGATGCTGGCCCACGTCTCGCGGCTCTCCACCCTGGGCGAGATGAGCGCCGGCCTGGCTCACGAGCTGAACCAGCCCCTGACGGCCATCGTCAGTTACGGACAGGCTGCGGCGCGGCTTCTCGACGACCCCGAACCCGACCTGGCGCGGGTACGGCACGCCGTCGGCGCCTCGGTTACGCAGGCCGGGCGGGCGGCGCAGATCATCGTTCAGCTGCGCCAGTGGGTGCGCCGCGCGCCCAGTCAGAGCTGCCCCACCGATCTGGTGCAGGCCGCTTCGAACGTGCTGACCCTGTGCCGCGCCGACCTGAACCGGTTGGGCGTGCGCGTCGTCACGGCCTATGCCGACGCGCCTCTGGTCAGGGCTGACCCGGTCCAGCTTGAACAGATCATCCTGAACCTGCTGCGCAACGCGCTGGAGGCCGTGCAGGACACTCCCGATCCCGTCATCGAACTGAGCGTCGCGCTGGAGGGGGGAGACTGGACCCTGAGGGTGCGCGACAACGGCCCCGGCATCGCCCCAGAGGTCGCTCCACGTCTGTTCGCGCCGTTTACCACCAGCAAGGCGGGCGGCCTGGGCCTGGGGCTGAGCCTGTCGCAGACGCTCTCGCAGGGTCTGGGGGGCGACCTGAGCGGCGCGAACGCTCCTGCGGGCGGCGCGGTCTTCACGCTCAGGCTGCCGCGCCTGGTCTGGGAGGCAGCCAGTGATTGAACCGGCCCTGCCCCTGGAGCCCACGGTCTATCTGGTCGACGACGACGATGCGGTCCGGGACGCGCTGGGCTTCCTGCTGAGCACGGTCGGCCTGAACGTGCGCCCGTTCGCCGACGGACTGGCCCTGGAACGCGCCCTGAACGCCGAGGGACCGCCGGCCATCGGCTGCCTGCTGCTCGATGTCCGGATGCCACATATCAGCGGCCTGCAACTGCAACTGCGCCTTCAGGAGCGCGGGGTGGACCTGCCCGTGATCCTGCTGACCGGGCACGCCGATGTGGACCTGTGTCGCCGGGCGTTTCGCCAGGGGGCCGCCGACTTCCTGAGCAAACCGGTGGACGAAACCGAACTGCTCGAAGCGGTGCAACGCGCCGTGCGCCAGCACTTGCGGGTCCGCCGGCGCCGCGCGGCAGGTGGGCAGGCCCGTGAGCGCCTGTCCCGCCTCACTGCCCGCGAGCACGACGTCCTGCGCGGGATTCTGGACGGCCAGACGAGCAAACAGACCGCCCGGACCCTGGACATTTCCGCGCGTACCGTGGAGACCCACCGCGCCAGCCTGTTCGCCAAACTAGAAGCCGAGTCGCTGGCCGAGGTCATCCGGCTGGCCCTGGAGGGCGCCGAGGACGGGGCCTAGGCCGCTGGTGCGGGGAACCTCTTCTCCGCGCGGACCCGCCGGCCTCCGTAAAACTACGGAGTGCCCCCGCGAACTGCCCGGATACCGTCGCCGCTCCCCCCAGGCGCAGGATGACGTCATGAAAAAGCCGCTGACCGCCCTGTTGACCGTGACCGCCGTTTCGCTCGCTGCCGCGCAGACCGCACCCGCGCCGATCACACTGGCGACCACCCCGACCGTCTCCCCGGCCAGCCTGAGCCTGAGTGCGGCCAGCCGAATCGCCGCACAGGCGGTCGGCAACTGCGCGCAGCTCGGCTACAACGTCAGCGTCACCGTGGTGGACCGCAGCGGCGTGACCCTGGCCGTGGCCCGCTCCGAGAACGCGGGGCCGCACACCCTGGGGGCCAGCCTCGGCAAGGCCTTCACCAGCGCCAGCGCGCGCGCCCTGACGAGCGACATCGCCAAGAACCTGCCGAACAACCCCGGACTGGCCGACATCCCGGGCTACCTGGTACTGGCCGGCGGCGCGCCGATCCGTGTAGGTGGCGCCGTGGTAGGCGCGGTCGGAGTAGGCGGCGCCCCCAGCGGCCTGATCGACGAGAAGTGCGGCACCGACGCCGTGGCCCTGGTCCTGAGCCAGTAGGATGATGGAGACGACGAAGCTGCCGGGGAGGGTGCGGCCCGGACTCGCCTTGCTCCTGCTGGGCAGCTTCGCGCTGCTCCCGGTCACGGGCTACGCGCAGGGGAGGACGGGAACCGTGGTCGACAGCGCCGAGCCACAAGCCCAGCTGAATGAGCGCCTCCTTCAGGCCGCCCGAAACGGCGACGCGAATCAGGTGCAGGCCTTGCTGAAGGCTGGAGCCTCGGCCGACGCCAGGGACGGCAATGGACGCACGGCGCTGACCTGGGCTGCGAAGGGAGATCATCCGGCGGTGGCCCGCATCCTGATCGCGGCGGGCGCCGATCCCGACCTGCAGGACGACCAGCGCAACACTGCCCTGCTGGTCACGGGCGAAACGGGCAGTGTCGCCCTGTTGCGTGAGGTGCTCCGGGCTGGGCCCGATCTGACGCGCACCAACCGCTTTGGCGGTACGGCCCTGATCCCCGCGGCCGACCGGGGCCACCTGGCCTACGTGCGTGAACTCCTGCAGACCACCGTGGTAGATGTGAACCACGTCAATAATCTGGGATGGACCACCCTGCTGGAAGCCGTGATCCTGGGCGACGGTGGCCCCACCCACACCGAGATCGTGCGCGAGCTGCTCGCGCACGGTGCGGACCGCCGGATCGCGGACCGCGACGGAGTGACGCCGCTGCAACATGCCCGGCAGCGAGGCTACGTGGAGATGGTGGCCCAGCTTCTCAAAGAGAGCCCAGGCTCCGTCTGAAGATCTGCCGGTTGCGCTCCTGCACAGGCGGCGGACGAGACGGCCTGGGCTGGCAGGTGACGCAGACAGAACCTTCCGTCGCCTTCCGCGCTGCGCGCCCGGCCGAGCCCGGCAGGCCCCGGCCGCCGGGTCAAGGATTCCCGGGGCATCCGGGCAGACGGATATGAAAACATGGCCATCACCATGAACAGTTCCCTCCGGTGTGTCTCTCTGCTCGCGCTTGCCGTCGCCCTCTCTCCCTTGGCCCCTGCGCAGACCGCTCCCTCGGCGCCTCTCATCAGTGTTCGTCAGGACGCCAAACTCGGCCCGATCCTCGTCGGTCCGGATGGCCGGACCCTCTACCTGTTCACCAAGGACGGCACCGGGCGCAGCAGTTGCACCGGGCTCTGCGCCGTGGCCTGGCCGCCGCTGACAGCCACCAAGCTGCCCGCGCGCCTCGCGGGCCTGAAGGGACAGCTCAGCCTGATTCAGCGGGCGGACGGCGAGCCGCAGGTGGCCTACAACGGTATTCCCCTCTATTACTGGAAGGACGACACCAAGCCGGGCGACACCACGGGGCAGGGCGTCATGAGCGTGTGGTTCGCCGTCAACCCGGCCCCCACCGTCCAGATGGGCCGTGCGGCCGCGCTGGGGAGCGTGCTGACTGGTTCGAATGGAATGACTCTGTACACTTTCTCCAAGGATACGGCGGGAGTCAGTACCTGCGTGGGGGCCTGCGCCGTGAACTGGCCGCCGCTGCTGGTGGCCCAGCTGCCCACCCGGGGAATCGCCGTACGTGGGGGCCTGGCCACGCTGATCCGGCCGGACGGCAGCCGGCAGGTGACGTACCAGGACAAGCCTCTGTACTACTGGAAGGGGGATCTCAAACCTGGAGACGCGGCGGGCGAAGGCGTGATGAACGTGTGGAGCGCCGCACGGCCCTGAGCCGGACCAGAGGACCGGCCAGAACCGAATTCTTTCCGCAAGTTCAGGAGTGCCGTTGCTTGGCAGCACTCGCGTGATCCTGGAAGAGAGAATGCCGAGGGCCATCAGGCAGCTGGAGCGTGAGCAGGGACAGAGGGAGACGGGCCTATTCCGTCTCCCTTCTGCTGTGTCTAGAGCCGCCCGAGGCCTTTCTGGGCCCCTGGTCAGTTCACTCTTTGACCATTTTCACTATTGCAAGCTTAAAAGCATTAGAGTCTTGCAGTTATGAAGAGAGAGCAGCCTCCCGATCCCCTGACCCCTCTCCCTCCTGATTCTGGGCTTCCCGGCGGCCCGGACGAAGAGAACCGCGACTTGGCCAAGGACCTGGGACGCGCCTTGAAACGCTACCAGTCCTATGTCAGTGCTTGTACGCAGCGTATGGCCCAGGAGGACAGCAGCGATATGAGCCTGTCGGCTCGGCAGATCGGGGTGCTCTTTCAGCTGCGGGCGCGCGGCACCCAGAACGTCTCGGCTCTGGCCAGGTCCGTGAATCTCACGCTGTCCGCTACCAGTCACCTTCTCGAACGCCTCGTCCAGCACGGCCTCATCGTCCGCGGTGAAGACCCGGACAACCGCCGGCAGAAGAGAATCGCCCTGACGGCGCAGGGTCTGGAACTGCTGAGCCGGCTGGAACAGGACGCGGTCCACGCCTATACCCTGCTGCTCCTGCACGCCCCAGCCGAAGTCCTGCGCGACTTGCAGGGCTGCCTGCACCGGCTCGACCACTACCTGCCGTCCACCCCCGGCGAATTCGCGGCCCAGGTCCACGGCGCCCCCTGCGCCGACCCGCCCTGCATCTCCGCCCTTTCCCCTTCTTCCGAGGACCATCCATGACCCAGACTCCCCCTTCCGGCGTAACCGGGCAGCACATCAACTACGCTGAAACCCTCGACCTGCGCACCAAACAGCTCATCGTGGCCGGCGTCCTGCTGGGTCTCTTCCTCTCGGCGCTCGATCAGACCATCGTTTCCACGGCGCTTCCCCGGATCGCCCGTGAACTCGACGGCCTGAGCCTCTACTCGTGGGTCACGACCGCCTACCTGCTCACCAGCAGCGCGATGGTGCCCATCTACGGCAAGCTCTCGGACTTGTACGGCCGCAAACCGATCCTGATGATCGGGATCGTCATCTTCCTGCTCGGCTCGGCGCTGTGCGGTCTGTCGGGCGAGCCTTTCCTGGGCAATCTCTTCGGCGGCGGCATGATGCAGCTCGTCGTGTTCCGGGGCGTGCAGGGCATCGGCGCGGCGGCGCTGGCCTCGGTGGCCTTCGCCATCGTGGCGGACATCTTCGCGCCGCGCGACCGCGCCCGCTACCAGGGCCTGTTCGGCGCGGTGTTCGGGCTGAGCAGCGTCATCGGCCCCCTGCTGGGCGGGTTCCTGACCGACAGCCTGAGCTGGCGCTGGGTCTTCTACGTCAATCTGCCGCTGGGCCTGATCGCCCTGGCGTTCATCTTCGCCAAGATGCCCCGGCTGGCCAGCGGTCTCAAGGCCAAAGTGGACTACCTGGGCGCGGCGCTCATCATCGTGTTCACGGTTCCGCTGCTGCTGGCCCTTACCTGGGGAGCGGACGGCAACTACGCCTGGGGCAGCCCGCAGCTGCTCGGCCTCTTCGCCCTCTCGGCGGTCGCGCTCGTCGGCTTCCTATTCGCGGAGTCGCGTCATCCGAGCCCCATCGTGCCGCTCGGCCTGTTTCGCAACCGCACCTTCACCTGGGTGATGATCTCGCGCTTCCTGGTAGGCGCAGGCTTCCTGGGCGCGATTCTCTTCCTGACCCTCTTCCTCGTGAACGTCCGGGGCTTCAGCGCTACCGGTGCGGGTACGGCCACCATCCCGCTCACCATCGGTTTCATCATCGGCGCGCAGAGCGCGGGTCTGATCGCCGCGCGTATCGGGCGTTACAAGTGGCTCATCGTGGGCGCGCTCAGTGTGGCCACCGTGGCCTTCATCTGGCTTTCGACCATCACCGCCGATACGCCGTACGCGCTGCTGGCCGCGCGCATGGTGCTCGTGGGCCTGGGCCTGGGGCCGACCGTCTCGCTGTTCACCCTCGCCGCGCAGAACGCCGTCTCGCGTCAGGAGATCGGGGTCGCCACCAGCAGCGGCACCTTCTTTCAGCAGATGGGCGGCACCATCGGTGTGGCCCTGTTCGGCGCGGTGCTGACCTCGGCGCTCGGCTCGCAGTTCAAGACCAACTTTGCGGAAGTGGTCCGCGACGCCCCCCCCCAGCTCCAGAGCCAGTTGCAGACCCTCCAGGGCGGCAGCGGCGGCGCCCAGGGCGGACAGGCCTTCGACGCGGTGGCGGCCAAGCAGAAGGCCGAGGCCGGCATCAAGGCCGGATTCGCGGAGCAGTACCAGGCCATCGAAACGGCCGTCAGGAGCGGTGACCCGGCCCAGTTCGCGGCCCTGAAGCAGAACCCGCAGCTGCCCGCCGCCCTGCGCAGCGGTCTGGCCGGGGTGCCGGACCAGGCCGTGCAGTCCCCGGCCGGTCAGACCCAGATCCTGACTAGCGTCCGCCAGAGCTTCGACACGGCGCAGGCCGAGGCCATCACCCAGACCGACCGGTCCCTCGACGGGGTGGGCCGCGCGATCAAGGTGAGCTTCGCCAACAGCGTGGCGCGTATCTACGCAGTCGGCATCTTCGTGATCGCGCTGGCGCTTATCGCCGCGCTGTTCATTCCTGACCGCCGTCTGGACGGCCGTGGTCCCCAGACCGCGCCTGCGATGGACGCCCACTGAGCATGTTCCTGGGCCTGCACGGGTAGGCTCGGGGAAAAACCGCAGAAAAAGGCGACGCTTCTACGCGTCGCCTTCTTTTATGGATAGTCACCCCGCCAAACGGCGAGAGTTCCCGGCGCGGGACGCTGGGCTGCCTCAAGCCCCAGATCCTTCCCGGCCGTCCCCAGAGAAAGGCCAGATCCAGCCCGATACGGTTTGGAGCAGGTGGTGGATTCCGTTTCTCCAGCTGTACCTGATGCTTCCAGCGCGGCGCGGCCGGAGCGTGATCTTCATTCGGGCACTCGCCGAACGCTGCCGTCATCAGGTACAGGTCGGCAGCGTTGGCGCCGAGAACAACCTGAAGCGGCGGCATTGTCCCCGTGTGAACGCCGGTTCGCGCAGAAGATGAACGGGAGTCAGAGCTGGACTTGAGGTTGCGCGCTGTAGCGGAAACGGTTGCCACTCCAGTACGTGATGAAGGCCTCGACCTGCTCGAGAAAGACGTTGAACTGCGGGGATTTGACGAGGTAGGAGCTGGCCTGCAGGGTGTAGGCCGCCCGGATGTCCTCGCTGGACTGGGACGTGGAGAGCATCACGACGGGAATATGCGCGAGTTCCGGGTCGTGCTTCATGATGGCGAGCACCTCGAATCCGGTCATGGTGGGCATGTTGATGTCCAGGAGCAGGACATCCGGCAACTGGCCATGATGCCGGTGCATGTACTCCAGGGCGGCAGCGCCGCTCTCGCAGAGGGTCAGGTCGACAGTCAGCTCATGGGTTGCGAACACCTCCTGGGCCAGGAAGCGGTCGGCGGCACTGTCGTCGACGAGAAGAACACGCAGAAGCGGCATCATCTCAGGGTAGCGCAGGTGGGCGGTGTGTTTCGCGCAGAAACTTCTCTTCTGACCGTGGGAGTGTCTCCCACAAGGACGGTCCGTGCGGCAAGGGTGTATGTTGAGGCCATGCCGAAGGTGTACGCGCAGGCGACGCATATCCAGACCGACATCCGAACGCAGGCGTTGGGACCGTTCGAAACCGATCAGGAGGCGTGGGAGGCCGTGGCACGGGCAGAAGGCCGGGCATTGACCTGGGAGCGGACCAAGCGCGGCCACATGGTCAGTACCGAGACCACGCGCTGGGTCACCGAGACCCAGTTCAGGTCCCCAGAGGGCGTGTCCTGTTCGGAAGATTGACGACAGAGATGCAGACTTTTCTGCACCTCTGAACCGTCACGTCTGACCAGCGATGAAAACGCCCCTGCCGCGTGATGTCAACGGCGGAGGTTGCAAAGAGCCTTTCTGCACGACAGACGAAACCGGCGGCTGAGTGCGCGCTCAGGCTCACCCTCGGCGTGGGCGTCCCGCTGTTCAGGAACGGGCACAGTTCTGGTCAGTTCGGTTGTGGATACCGCTCCGCTGTGCGAGTCGGCTCAGGGAGAAAGTCTCGATTCCCCGAGGATGACCCGGGCGGCGGGGCGGTCAGGGCTCACCTGCTCTGGCTCATCGGTTGAAGGGGGAGTCCGCTTCGGGCCAAGCCACTCGTTGCCGAAATCTGAGCGTCCCCATGGCCGTTTCCGCAGACATGAACCAGTGCATCGGCGAGCGCAGTGGAAGATCTGGACCACCGCCTCCGTAGAGGGCGCGAGACTATTTTTGCCTCGAAAGAGTCCGTACAAGTCGCGTTTTCCATCAGTTGAATGAGAGTCGCTTGTAAAGGGCTAAGGCCGGTGCACATCTCCCGGTTCTCCGTGCTGATTCATTCTCCAGAGGCTATGTTCTCCGTTCAGCCTTCCCTGTGCCCCCTGCCTCCGTGCCTCTTCCAGCAGGAGCCCGGCGGCCTGCTGTTGCTGGACGGCCTGGGGATGGTCCCCGGCAGTTCACTGGTCCGTGTAGCTGGTCCACCCCATCCGCGTAAGTATCCTCATGCCTGACCTGAGGCCCACCACCTGGACCGAGCTTCTCGACACTCTGCAGGAGAACAGCTGGAACTCGGGGCTGCGCCGCTTCCGCTCGCCCTACATCTTCCGGGGCCAGGGAACCTCCGCGCCCCTGACTACCTCGTTGCAGCGGCTCTCGGCTCACCCGCGCGAGATCGAGCGCCACCTCGTGCGGGCCTTTCGCAAGTACGCCGCCGTCAACGTCACTCCACAGGACCAGCATTGGTCGTGGCTTACCCTCGGCCAGCATCACGGGCTGCCGACGCGGCTGCTCGACTGGTCCTACTCGCCCCTTGTCGCGCTGCATTTTGCCACCAGCAACGAGCATCAGTACGGAGAGGACGGGGTCGTCTGGATGCTCGACACTGCCCGGACGAACGCCCATCTGCCAGCGCCACTTCAGGACCTGCTGCGCCGCGAGGGCAGCAGCGTGTTCACGACCGACATGCTGGCGACCCTGAGTCAGGAGCGAGGTGGAGACGGCCTGTCCTTCGACGCCGAGACCGGCTGGCTCGAGCGCTACGAGGAGGGGGAGGGTCCCTTCCTGCTGCTGCTCGAACCGCCGTCCATCGATCAGCGGATCGTGCAGCAGGCAGCCCTGTTCGCTCTGCTGTCCAATCCCGAGACCCACTTCGAGGACTGGTTGAGCCGCCCTCCAGAGGCGGCGCGGCGAATCATTGTGGCGCGGGAACTGAAATGGGAAATCCGCGACCGCCTGGACCAGGTCAGTGTCAACGAACGTACGCTGTTTCCCGACCTCGGCGGCCTGAGCCAGTGGCTGCGCCGCTACTACCAGCAGCGTCCCGACGGCGGCCAAGACGAGGCGGACCCCCCCACGCCGGAGCAGGAACGCAACCAGCAGCGCTAGTTCATGCGGGCCGTCTCGAGGGCGACCCGCCGTAAAGGGGGACAGGATGCACGGAAAGAGATACGCAGGAGGGCGGAAGGCCGCAGTGGTGCCGGTCGGCGCCGGAAAGCGCAGGCGGCTGTCTCTGGGCTTTGGCAGCGGCGTGTTCGATCAGTTGCGCCGGCAGTGGCCGGGCCTGAGCGAAGCCGACCTGATCCGCGCCGCCGTCCTCGAGGCCACCGGTCACAGTGCCCTGCCCTTTCAGGAGGCGGTGGCGACCTTCAGCCCGGAGGAACACGAAACGTACGAGGGGCTGCTGACGCAGTTCGCCCGGGCGGGGCTATGTGTGCGGACCAGCGGGGGCCTGTCGCCTCCACTGGGAGTCCGTCTGGAACTGGCGTGGCAGCAACTGGGGGAACAGCCGAATGTCGGGGTGCGCGCCGGGGTCAGGCGAGTTCAGGCCCTCTTGCAGGCCCAGAAGACGGCGCGCGACCGGCGTCTCGAGGCTGCAGTCACCCTGTCACGGTCGGCGCGGCGAGAGTCCGAAGAGGGCCGCGACAGGACCGAGGCGGCGGGTCCAGACACCTCTGACCTGGGGGGACTGGAGCGGCCTCGGCTGTAGAGGTCACCGGGGGCATGGAGCACGCTCACAGAGGACTGGGCAGGAACGCTCGGCGCCTCAGGAGGAACGCTATGAAATTACTGGACGGAAAGGTCGCTTTCGTGACCGGGGCGGCGAGTGGAATAGGGGAGAGCACGGCACGCCGGTTCGCCGAGCAGGGAGCGGCCGTCATGCTCGCCGACGTGCAGACGGCGGAGGGTACCCGGGTCAGGGACGAGATCGTCGCTGCCGGGGGGCAGGCGGTCTACACCGACTGTGAGGTCAGCAGTGCAGAGGCGGTGCAGGCCGCAATCGAGGAGACCGTGGGCCGGTTCGGTGGCCTCGACATCGTGTTCGCCAATGCGGGCGTCAACGGCGTCTGGGCGCCGGTCGAAGAACTTCAACCGGACGAATGGGAGCGCACGCTGGACATCAATCTCAAGGGTACCTATCTCGCTGTGCATTTCGCGGTCCCGCATCTCAAGCGGCGTGGAGGCGGCAGCATCATCATCACGAGTAGCGTCAACGGCACCCGCACGTTCTCCACCCCGGGAGCCGGCGCTTACAGCGCGTCCAAGGCCGGGCAGGTGGCTTTCATGAAAATGATGGCTCTGGAACTCGGCCGCCACGACATCCGCTGTAATGCGGTGTGTCCAGGAGAAATTCGGACCGAGATTGGTACACGCACGGAGCAGCGCCATACGGAGTCGCTCGGTATCGAGGTCGAGCTGCCGCAGGGCAACCCTGCCCTGAACCACGGCAAGGCCGGGCCGGCGGAAGTCGCTGATGCCTGTCTCTTTCTGGCGTCGGACCTCGGACGTCACGTTTCCGGTGTAGAACTCTACGTGGATGGAGGCTCCTCACTGCTCCGGTGATTCTGCGAGGTCTGAAATGACCACAGAAGAGAAGCTCAGCGATCTTTCAGGAAAGACGCTGGACTTTCAGCAGCGCGCTTCCTTCCTTCTTCTGTCTATGGGCTGTCACCCGAGCGTTGACGTAGGCACGGTCGAAAGCGTTCCCCTTATTCGTGCGCACAACCGCCAGTTCCGTGAATCTGGACCCATCAATGCAGTGGGCAGGCGCAGACCCCCTTGAGATCCCATTGCCCTGAGTCTCCGGGTAGCGGCTGTGTGGTTCTGAATGATCTGGGTTGCCATCGCTTTGACGCGGGCCTGCCCGAATCCAACGACTGGATCTCAAGGCCGCTTCGTCAATCCTGGCAGGAGCTGAGGCCGCTCCTAACCGCACCGAACCGGCCATTCTCTCGGCGATGGGACCTTGGGCTTTTCACTTTACCCCGTACCTACCAAGAAATCCTCTCTACATAGGGCGTTCTATTCATTCCGAGAGGGACTAACTATCCACATAGAGCTGCACTCAAAGCATGATGCTCAGCACGTCGCTCGATAGGTCGAGCAGCCAAGGTCAATATTGCCCGAGAAACCGGCGGATAAACCTGTCGGGAGGTCATCCCGTGGAACTCGCTCGGTAGGGCCGGTCCAGTCTGCTTTCCATGCTCCGGATCACGCGCGTAGCGATATGGGAAAGGAGGAAGTAGATGATGCCTACAGCCAAGTATAGGGGCACCGGTTGATACGTCACGGAGACCAAGCCACGGGTGGTTAACAACAGTTCGGTCACGGTGATGACACTGGCCAGACTAGAATCCTTGAGGAGGCCGATAAACTGATTTCCTAGTGCAGGAACTGCCGTTCTGGCCGCCTGAGGAACCAGGATCAGCCGGAGAGTCTGGCCGGGTCGTAATCCCAGGGCCCGTGCCGCTTCGGTCTGACCGCGTGATACGGCATTTAAGCTGCTTCGGAGAATTTCGGCGGCGTAGGCGCCCGCGAAAAGACTCAGACCGAGAACGGCGGTGTTGAAGGCCGAGAGCCTGGCCTGGGGCACAAGTTGTGGCAAAGCGAAGAAGAGGAAGAAAAGCTGAACCAGGAGAGGCGTACCGCGGAAAGTCTCGATATAAAAACCGGCCAGAAGATTCAATGCTCTGAGCCGAGACATACGGCCTAACGCCGCCAGTGCTCCGAGAGCCAAGCCAAAAATACTGGACAACAGCGTAAGGGACAGGGTCAATACGGTCCCCCTTACTAAAGCGTTCAGGGTCTCGGAATTGAAAACATCAAGCCACACAGTGTGCCCTCCTCTGCAAAAAAGAGCCACGCATCGGTTTGCGCGGCCCGTCGGAATTGAGAATGGATTTATTTTCCAGGCGTCGTGATATCTGTACTGAAATATTTCAGACTGATGCGCTTGAGTGTGCCGTCTGAACGCATATCGGTCAGTGCCTTCTCTACCGCGCGTTTAAGTTGGGGCTGGTTTTTGCCTAAAGTGATGTAGGGATTGTCCTGTTGGAGGACAGGTCCACTGGACTTGAGCGGCTGCCCATTCTTGATGGCGATATTGCCTACCGCACGCGTAGTGATCATTCCAGCTGCTCGGCCTGCGCGTAATGCCAGAAAAATCTCCTGTTCACCACTGTATATCGCGATACTGGGGTACTTGCGATCTTTCAGGAACTTTTCGAAGACTGTTCCCTGGGCAACGGCGACGGGCGCCTTCGCAAGAGTGTTGAAACCGGTCACTTTAGATCCTGCAGGCACGAAAAGTTGGAATCCATCGTAGTAATAGGGACGACTCAAAAAGTCTATGGCCTGTGCCCGCTCAGGCGTCTTACTCTGTGAAGCGACAGCCAGATCGAATTGACCGGCCTGAAGACCGGCAATGATGGATGGGAATTCTGCCTTGATCAAGCTGACTCGGACATCAAGTCGTCGACCGATTTCTTGAGCCACGTCTACATCGAACCCGACGAGAGTCCCGGTAGGACCAGGTTGAGAGAATGGTGGGTACTCGCCGCTCATGACAACACGCAGTTCGCCACGCTTCTTGACATCTGACAATTCAGCATGACCAACGGACACCAGAGAAAACATAAGTGTAACCGAGGTCATTAAAACTCGTTTTGACAGCATAGATCTCCTTTGGGACGCCACATCCTTACAAGCATCCTAGGCTTTGGATCAGTTTTAAGAGATATGTGCTCTTGTTCGATACCTAACGTAGGTTGGTTTATGAGAGATGTCGTTTATAGTGGTCATTGACCTATTAGCCATTTATTGAAATGGATATCGTCCTAGCCATTAAAAACACATTTTGAGCTCATCTTAGAGTATTTGGACTTGGAGGACTATCCTGGATCAGGCTTCAGCACCGGACACTCTGCCTTCATAGGCATCTTGAGCGCAGTACGGCATAACTATGGGCCGTATCTGATTCCATGAGGAGCTCTGAGACCACACGAGTGCAGTGTCCGGTGCAGAGGCCGCTCAATGGGCACCATCCTTTTGCCGACTACCTGTCTTTCTATCCGAACGAGAGCTGATAGACAGATGACACCCATGAGCTCCAATAAGGACTATGAAATACCTGCTCAGTCTTGCGCTTCTTGTCTGCAGCGCCGCGTCGGCGGCCGACCTCAAGGTCTACCCCTACGACGGCGCCAAGTTCGTGCCGGGGCAGCGTTTCGACCTGCGTATTGAGGTCGAGAACGTCCAGAACTTTCAGGGCGCGACCGTCACCCTCGACGGCCAGCCGGTGGCCGGGCTGGTGCAGACGACCACCAAGCCCACCAGCGTCGAGTGGGCCCTGCGTGGCCAGAGCCTGCCCACTGGCCTGCACGAGCTGAGCGTGCGCTACCGCGACGCAGCGGGCGAGGCCACCAAAACGGCGCGTTGGTACGTGGTGCCTGCGGCCGCTGCCCGCGCCAAGAACGTCATCCTGTTCATTGGGGACGGCCTGGGCTGGAATACGGTGAACGCCGCGCGCCTCGTCGCCCACCCCTACAATCCTGCCAACGGCACCGCCACCGGCCAGCTCGCCATGATGAGCGGCCTGAGCGGCATGGCGACCGTGACGACCAGCTCCTACGACAGCGCCCTGGCCGACAGTGCCAACACCGCGAGCAGCATCGCCACCGGCCAGAAGATTCAGGTCAACGCCCTGAACGTGTATCCCGACAACACCGCCGACACGCTCGACAACCCGCGCGTCGAGACCATCACCGCCATGCTCAAGCGCAGCATGGGCAAGGGCGTGGGCATCGTGTCCAGCGCCTTCGGGGTGGACGCCACGCCCGCCGCCTTCGCCAGTTACACCCGCCGCCGGGGCGACTACCAGGCCATCGCCGACCAGTATTTCAAAGGTGACGTGCAGCCCGACGTACTGCTCATCGGCGGCAGCCGCGACTTCATTCCCAGCACCGCGCCGGGCAGCCGCCGCAAGGACACCACCGACTGGATCACGGACAGCCAGAAGCAGGGCTACACCTTCGTCAGCACCCGCACCGAGCTGAACGCCGCCAACACCAACAAGCTGTTCGGGCTGTTCAATATCGACAACGTGCCGAGTTACCTCGACCGCGCGCAGTACAAGACCGGCGAGGCCCTGGGCGATTTTGGGGACATGCCCTATCTGTGGGACAGCACCAAGAAGGCCGTCGAGACGCTGGAGAAGAATCCCAACGGCTTTTTCCTGATGGTCGAGGCCGGCATGATCGACAAGTACGAGCACCCGCTCGACTGGCAGCGCGCCGTGTGGGACGTACTGGAACTCGACAAGACCGTCGAGTGGGCCAAGGAGTACGCCAAGACCCACCCCGACACCCTGATCCTGGTCACGGCCGACCATGCCCACTCGCTGAGCGTGTTCGGCGGCTACGACGCGACCAAAGGCCCCGGCAAGCGCGAGGCGGTCGGCGTATATGAGTCGGCGGGCTTCCCCACCTACGGCGACAAGCGTGACGCCAACGGCCTGCCCCTGCCCGAGACTGCCCGCACCTACGCGGTGGGCTTCGCCGCCGTGCCCGACTACTGCGAGACCTACCTGGGACGCCGTATTTTCCTCGACCCGGCGGTCAGCAATGGCAAGAGCGGTGCCGAGGCCGGCTTCGTGCCCAATCCCAAGATCTGCGAGGAGGGCGCCGTGACCCGCACCGGCAACCTGCCGCCCACCGCCAACCAGGGCGTGCACACCGCCGACCCCCTGCCGCTGTTCGCCTTCGGCCCCGGCTCGGAGAACTTCTTTGGGATGATGGACCAGACCGACCTGTTCTTCTCGATGGCCCGTGCCCTGGGCCTGGACGGCACCCGCAGCCGCTGAGGCGCGCTGTCGTCGCCCCGTTGTCTTCTGTAGGACGCGCCCGGAGCTCCTGTGCTCCGGCGCGTTCTGTTGTGGTCCGGCTGATATTCCCCTGATCCGGCCGTGCTGAACTGGAAGGCAACGTCAGGTCTCCATTCCCCGAGGTGATTGTCCTTGAACCGCAGAACCATCCTCAAGCTTGTGGGCACGTTGCCGCTGACCCTGTGGCTGCCACATGCGCTGGCCCAGAGTGCTGGCACGCCCACCCTCAAATTCAGCGAGCTGTACGGCCGCGTCACTGTGCGCGGCGTGGAGTACAGCGACAAGATCAAGGCCCTCAGCGGCCAGACCGTGCGCATGAGCGGCTACATGGCCCCGCCCCTCAAGCCCAAGCTCGACTTCTTCGTACTCACCAAGCAGCCCATGAGCACCTGCCCTTTCTGCACGACCGCCGCCGACTGGCCGGCCGATATCGTGCTCGTCATCATGCCCAGGGGGCGCGAACTCGACCCCACCACGCGCGGCCTCCAGATCACCGGGCGGCTCGACATCGGTGTGAAGAAGGACGAGGACACCGGCTTCGTCAGCCTCGTGCGCCTATACGCCGATGGCGTGACTGCGGGCGGATGACTGGGCTATGGACGGGGCGGGTGACGGCCTCCGCAACAGGAGCGGCCTCGCGCCGGGCCGAGCGGCTGCGCGCCGTGGGCTTGCGGGTGCAGCACAGCCGCGAGGTCACGCTGGCCTACCCGGACCTTGACCTGGCGCCGGGCGCGCAACTGGCCGTCACCGGTCCCAGCGGCACCGGCAAGACCACGCTGCTGCACGTCCTGGCTGGCCTGCTGACCCCACAATCGGGCGAGGTCTTCTCGGGTGACTTCAGTGTGACGGGGGCCTCGGCGGCCGGGCGCGACCTGTTCCGGCAGCGCAGCGTGGGCTACGTCTTTCAGGACTTCCATCTCATGCCAGGCCTGAGCGCGCTGGAAAACGTCGAGCTGGGCCTGCGGGTGGCGGGAACCGCGAACCCGCGTGCCCTGGCCGAGCGGGCGCTGGCCCGCCTGGACCTCGCTCACCGCCGCCATCACCGCCCCGCGCAGCTCTCGACCGGCGAGCGCCAGCGTGTGGCCGTGGCGCGGGCCGTGGCGCATGGGCCGGGGTTGCTGCTGGTGGACGAGCCGACCGCCCACCTCGACCGTAACCGGGCGGGGGCGGCCCTGGACCTGCTTCAGGGCACCGCGAGCGAACTGGGCGCCACCCTGATCGTGGTCACGCACGACCCGCTCGTGGCGGGCGCGCTGCCCCAGCGCCTCGACCTCTCGGCGGGGGCGAGGGGATGAAGCCGACCATGACGACGTTGCTCCTGAGATCGACCGGGCCAAGTGAGTGTTCGAAAGGGGAGAGCGCGCCGATGATGGAGACTTTCCGGCGCAGTTCTGGGAAACTGCAATGGTAGGCCCGCTCTCCCTGGCCCTCTGGACGGCGCTGCGCGGCCTGCGCTCGCGGCTGGGGGCGCTGCTGATTACGGTGGTCGCGGTGGCCCTCGCCACGGCGACGGCGCTGGTCGTGCCGCTGGTGACGCGGCAGGTCGAGCGCGGCGCGCAGGCCGCGGCGCAGGTGTTCGACCTGCTCGTTACCGCGCCCGGCAGCGGCACCCAGGCAGTTATGAGCAGCCTGTTCTACACTGGCGCGCCCATCGGCAACATTCCCGAGCGGGTCTACGAGGAGCTGCGTGACGCCCCCGGCACCCGCCGGGCTGTGCCCATCGCGCTGGGGGACAACTACCTGGGCTTTCCCATCGTGGGGACCACGGCGGCCTTCTTCGACCAGCGGGTGCGCCCGAGCGATCCGCCGTACTTCCGGATCGGCCAGGGCGGCCTCTTCGCCCGCGAGCACGACGCGGTAGTGGGCGCTCGGGTGGCCCGCGAGGTGGGGCTGCGCGTCGGAAGCACCTTCGTCGGCGCGCACGGCCTGGGAGAACACCACTTGGAAGGCGAGGAAGAGCATGACGAGGCGCACAGCGAGCCCTACCGTGTGACCGGCATCCTGGCTCCCACGGGCGGCCCGGTGGACCGCGCGGTCCTGACGCCCATCGAGACTGTATGGGAGGTCCACGACGAGGATCAGGCGGCTGGGCGCGAGGTGACGGCCGTGCTGTACTCGGCCGATCAGCTCTCGGGTATCTACGTGACGGCGCAGCGCCTCAATGCGGGCCGTGACGCGATGGCGGTCTTTCCGGGGCAGGTCTTCGCCCAGGCGCGTGACGTGCTGCTCCAGGGGCAGGCGGCCTACGCGGCGCTGGCGCTGCTCGTGCTGGGCATCGCGGCCCTGACGGTCTGGCTCAGCGTCTACACCTCGGGTCTTGAGCGCCAGCGCACCGTTGCCCTGCTGCGGGTGCTGGGGGCGGGGCGCGGCACGGTGTTCGCCCTCGTGCTGCTCGAAACCCTCCTGACGGTCACGCTGGGCGTGGGGCTGGGGCTGGGGCTCGCGCTGTTCGTCAGTACGGTGGGCGGCGACGTGCTGGGCGTACGCCTCGGCTTCACGCTGGCGGCCCCGCAGCTGACCTGGGCGCTCGTGTCGCGCACGCTGCTGCTCATTCCGCTGGGCCTGCTCGCCGCGCTGCCGCCGGCTGTGGTGGCTGCGCGGGTGTCGCCGCTGAGATTGCTCTGAACGTCGCCTGGCCTGGGCCAGCCCGTTCGGTGCTCTGGCCGGCGGGAAGGCAGGGCAGAGGCCTACGGACAGCGCGGCGCGGAGGAACGGCGGCGGGGTGACGTAGACCTCTGCCCGCCACACACGAGACGGCGACCCCAGAAGAATTGCTGGGGCCGCCGCCTCGCCGTCTTCACCCCGTCGTCGGGAAGCCCAGGTCCACCCTGCTCTTGGCGGGGTCGGGCCAGCGCGAGGTCACGACCTTGGAGCGAGTGAAGAACTTGATGCCCTCCGGGCCGTACATGTGGGTATCGCCGAACAGACTGGCCTTCCAGCCGCCGAAGGAGTAGTAGGCGACCGGTACGGGAATGGGCACGTTGATGCCCACCATGCCTACCTCCACGTCGAACTGAAACTGCCGGGCCGCGCCGCCGTCGCGGGTGAAGATGGCGGTGCCGTTGCCATAGGGATTCGCCGCGATCAGCTCCATGCCCTCGGCGTAGCTCTCGGCGCGGGCCACGCACAGCACCGGCCCGAAGATTTCGTCGTCGTAGGCGGCCATGCCGGGCTTCACATGGTCGAGCAGGCTGACCCCCAGGAAAAAGCCGTCTCCGTCGAAAGGCTGTGCCCGGCCGTCCACCACGACCGTCGCGCCCTGTTCCTGCGCCGAGGCGATGTATCCGGCTACCTTGTCGCGGTGCTCGCGGGTGATCAGCGGCCCCATGTCGTTCTCGGCCTGGTCACCGGGGCCGATCTTGAGGGCGGAAAGGCGGTCCTTGATGGCCTGCACCAATTGGTCGCCCGCGTCGCCCACCGCCACCGCCACGCTGATCGCCATGCAGCGCTCGCCCGCCGAGCCGTAGGCCGCACTGACCGCCGCGTCGGCCGCCGCGCCGATGTCGGCGTCGGGCAGCACCAGCATGTGGTTCTTGGCCCCACCCAGTGCCTGCACGCGCTTGCCGTGGCGGGTGCCCTTCTCGTAGATGTACTGGGCAATTGGCGTAGAGCCCACGAAGCTCACAGCGGCGATGTCGGGGTGTTCCAGAATGGCTTCCACTGCCGCCTTGTCGCCGTGGACCACGTTCAGCACGCCGTCGGGCAGGCCCGCCTCCTTGAGCAGCCCCGCGATGAACAGCGCCGACGACGGGTCTTTCTCGGAGGGCTTGAGAATGAAGGTGTTGCCGCAGGCGATGGCATTGCACAGCATCCACAGCGGGACCATCGCCGGAAAGTTGAAGGGCGTGATGCCCGCGACCACCCCGAGCGGCTGCTGGATGGAGTAGACGTCCACGCCCGTACTGACTCCTTCGGAGTAGCCGCCCTTGAGCAGTTGCGGCACGCCGCAGGCGAACTCCACGTTCTCCAGTCCGCGCGAGATCTCGCCCAGCGCGTCACTGTGGACCTTGCCGTGCTCACGGGTGATGATGCGGGCGAGGTCGTCCTTGCGGGCATTGAGCAGCTCGCGGAACCGGAACATGATGGTCGTGCGCTGGCTCAGCGACGAAGCGCGCCACTTGACGGCCGCCACTTTGGCGACCCCCACGGCGGCGTCGAGTTCCTCGCGGCTGGCGAGGGGCAACTGCGCCTGAACCTGCCCGGTGGCTGGGTTGTACACAGGCGAGGTGCGGCCCGACGTCCCGGCGGTGTCTTGCCCGCCGATCCAGTGCGTAAGCGTGGTGGGTTTTTCGGTGGTTGCGGTCATGACAAGGCTCCTTGAACTTTCCAGAAACGGTGCAGTCTTTTGCGTTGGCGCAGAGTTTTCGTGAAGGAAGGACGGGCACGCTTGATCAAGATCTGGGCTTCTCGTGGCGTGGTCACCTTCAGCTCGGGTGGAACGCCATCGGCGAACCGGGGCGAGTAGGCCAGCAGTCCAGCGTCCAACAGCAGGCGGTCAGTGGCCCAGGCCCGCAGGTCGGCCCGGCGCGGCGGCGCGTACTTCGGAGGCACATGAACCATTGATCTGCGGCACCCCGGGCACATTCGCACTTTCCCGGACGTATTCGCCCAGGGGGACTGGGAGGCACTGGTCCGGCACTCGAAACAGACGAAATTCAGGGTGAAGGTCTGGACCCTGGCCATAGGCGGCCCCGATTCAATCCGCTGCCACCGCTGCGCCGATCATCTCGTCCACCAGGGCCAGCGCCTCCTCGTACACGTCCAGGCCGTGATCCAGCTCCTCTTTGGTCACCACCAGCGGCGGGCACACCCACAGGAAATTGAAGCGGCTGTAGGCGTACACGAACCTGCTCTTGATGTGCGCGGCCAGGCGCGCCATCTCGGGCGAGGTGCCGTTGAAGGGGGCCAGCGGCTCTTTCGTCTTCTTGTCCTTCACGAGTTCCAGCACGCTGAACAGCCCGATGTAGCGCACGTCCCCCACGCAGGCATACTTGCGCTTCATGGCTTCCAGGCGCTCGCCGAGGTGCTGGCCCATCTCCAGCGTGTGCTCGAAGAGCTTTTCCTCCTCGTAGACCTTGAGGTTGGCGATGGCCGCCGCGAGGCTCACGGGGTGGCCGCTGTAGGTCAGGCCGCCCGCCAGGAAGTGGTTCTCGAAGTAGTCGGCGATCTTCTGGTTGACGATCACGGCGCCCAGCGGCATGTAGCCGCTCGTCAGGCCCTTGGCGCAGGTGACGATGTCGGGCACGATCCCGTAGTGCTGCGTCGCCAGCCACTTGCCCGTGCGCCCGAACCCGCTCATGACCTCGTCGTCGATGAGGAGGATGCCGTACTTGTCGAGCAGTGCCCGCAGCCGGGGGTAGTAGCTGTCCGGCGGAATGAGCAGGCCGTTGCTGCCCGTGATGCCCTCGACTAGCATCGCCGCGATGGTGTGCGGTCCCTCCATCTGGATGACTTCCTCGATGTGGGTGATGCAGCCGTCCTCCCAGGCTTCGGCCGTGCCGCCCATCGGCGGGCGGTACATGTACGGGTCGAACACCCGCACGATGCCGGGAATGCCCGGTTCGACCGGCCAGCGGCGCGGGTCGCCCGAGGCAGACATGGAGCCCATCGTCGCGCCGTGGTAGCTGCGGTAGCGCGTGATGATCTTGTCGCGGCCCGTATAGAGCCTGGCCATCTTGATGGCGTTCTCGTTGGCCTCGCTGCCGCCCAGCGTGAAGAAGCTCTTGGCGAGGCCCGTCACCTCGGCCAGTTTCCTGCCCAGTTCGGCGCGCACGTCGGTGGCAAAACTCGGCCCGGCGAAACACATCGTGTCCACCTGGTCCTTGATCGCCTGGAGCACCTTCGGATGCTGGTGGCCCACGTTGATGTTGATGAGCTGAGAAGAAAAGTCGAGCCAGGTGTTCCCGTCGCCGTCGAAGAAGTGGCTGCCCTTGCCCCCGACCATATGGATGGGGTTGGTCTGGGCCTGGGCGCTCCACGAAAAGAGGGTGTAGTCGCGGTTGTCCTGAATGACCTGCGGGCTGTCCGGGTGTGCGTCGGGCATGGCAAACCTCCTGGCTGGGCCTTCCTGTCTGGTGTGGAGAACTGCGCCCAGTGTAAGTTTCCCGGCCCCCGCCGCGTAAGAGACAGGGTGTCCAGTCAGGGGGGGGCCAGTCAGGTGGCCGGGGGAGGCGGGGATGCCGGGCCGCGCCAGCGCCGCCAGCCCTGCCACAGGCCCCAAAGCAGGGCTACGCCCAGAGCGGCCCCCAGCAGGTCAGTCTCGGCACGGCGGGCGAGGACCAGTAGCGCCGCGCCGAACTTCCACAGGCCGTACTGCCACACAAGGACGTGCAGCAGTGCCCCCAGCAGACTGAACAGGGCGAAGCGGCCGAAAGGGTAGCCCAGCGGCGCCGCCGACCAGGTGACCGGGGTGCGCAGCGACCCCACCGTGCGGCTCACGATCACCAGCCCGCCGCCGTGGCGTGCCAGCAGCCCACGTATCCGCTCGCCCTCCAGCCGCTCGCGCCAGCGTGGGGGCAGCCGCCGCATCCCCGAGCGCCCGAAGGCGTAGCCCGCCAGGCTGCCCAGCCAGTTGCCCAGTACGCCCCAAAGCGCCGCCTCGGCAAAGGTGGTGTGCCCTGCCTCAATCAGGCCCGCCTGCGCCAACATGGGCAGGATGCCCGGTACCCCCGGCACCCCTGCGCCCTCGACGAACATAAGCAGCAGGGTCGCGGCATTCAGCCAGGCCGGGTCCAGGGCACTCAGCCACGCGGGGACGGCGGGGACCGCTGTGACGGTGGCAGCCGTGGCCGCCGCCGTCAGCAGCAGCCCCGGCTCTCCCAGGCCGCCCAGGATCAACGCGGGACCACCATCTCCCCGACAGTGGTCAGGGCGACGCCGCGCTCACGGGCCACCCGCAGGAACCCGCGCAGCACGTCAATGGCCTCGGGCGCGTTGTCGTGCTGCAGCACGATGCCGCCGGGGCGCAGGTGTGAGACCAGCCGTGACTCGACCACCGCATCACCGGGGTTGTCGAAGTCGCCGGGGTCGTCCGTCCAGAAGGTCGTGATCAGTCCTTCCTGACGGGCGACCTGCAAGGTCAGAGGCGAGTAGTCGCCGCCGGGCGGCCGGAAGTAACGTACCGGCTGCCCGGTCACGGCCGAGATGGCGGTGTTGGCCTGCGCGAGTTCGGCCTGCACCTGGGCCGGACTCAGGCCCGGCAGCCGGACGTGGTGGTAGGTGTGGTTGCCGACCTCGTGGCCCTGCGCCACCATGTCACGCACGAAGTAGGGGTAGGCCACCGCGTTGCGGCCGATGACGAACAGGGTCGCCCGGACACCGGCGCGGCGCAGCAGGTCGAGCAGCAGCGGCTCGTACAGGGGGTGCGGCGCGTCGTCGAAGGTCAGGGCGGCCACGCGGCGGTTCGTCGGACCCCGGAACAGCAGGCCGTCCCGCTCGCCGCCGCGCGACTGCGAGACGCTCTGGGTCAGGCTCTGGCGCAGCCGCTCGGAGGCGCTGCCGAAAAAAGTCAGGGCGTCCTCGCGGACCCGCGCGACCACCGTGGGCGGGATGGTGGCTGGCGTGCCGCCCTCGTATACGCGGTCGTAACTCCCCTGATCCTGCGCGTAGGCCCGGAAGTCGGCCAGCCGGGCACGCGGCACCGACGCCGTGAACAGCGGCAGCGGTCCGCCGAAGCCCCCATAGGTAGCGCGGTCATATACGCTGACGTCCACCTCGCTCAGTTCAGGGCGGGCGGCCAGGGCGCGCGAGGCGACCTCCAGCGCCAGGGCCCGGCGGCGCGCCAGGGTCTGGTCGCTTGCTGGCAGCAACGCGACGGCGTGCGCGACCTCGATGAAGCCGTTGCCCCGGTACTCCAGCCGTTCGAGTTCGGCGATGGCTGGCGAGAGGGTCAGCCTGGGCAGCGTCTCAGCCGGACGTGCGCCGGGCGCCAGAGGTTGTACCTCGCCGGGCACATTGTCTAGGGCACTTGTAGACCCGGCCGCAGGTGCGTGCACCTGGGGCAGTGGGGCTGTACCGCCCTGCGCGCCTGCGATGGACACGCTCAGGACAAGCATGGCGAGGAGGGGAGAGACTCTCATGCCCGACACGATAGAAGAGCGGAGGCGCCCCTCCGATGAAGCCGCAGCTGACCGAAAGTCTGGATAACGGGTGGTCCGGGCCGTTTCCCCCAAAGCGTGAGCCTCTCATGAGGGCGCTTGGCCCGCTTCACATGTCTTCCCTCAATCCTCTCAAGGCGTTCCCGGCCCGGAGCAGATGTGATGCTCGGCGGCGGCGGCGATAGTCGAGGCCGTGCGTGGGCACCCGGCCCGCCGAAGTCTGTCGTCCCGGCTCGACGCCCCTCGACCTCGCCCCCGTGCGGGGCCTTCAAGGAGAAGCGATGTTCTACCACGACAACAAGTTGCAGTACCCCGTGCGTGTGGATACCCCCAGTCCCGTCTTCGCCAAGATGCTGCAGCAGGCCATAGGCGGCGTCGAGGGTGAGATCCGGGTGTGCCTGCAGTATCTGTTTCAGTCCTTCGGGTCGCGCGGCCCGACCAAATACCGCGACATGCTCATGGAGACCGGCACCGAGGAACTCGCCCACATCCAGATGCTCGCCACGGCGGTCGCCCTGAACCTCGAAGGGTCGCCTGCGAGTGTGCAGGCGGCGGCGGCCCGCGAGAACCCCATGGTTGCGGCCGTGATGGGCGGTATGGAGCCCCGGCAGTTCCTCTCGGCCGGGATGGCCGCGCTTGCGGCCGACGCCAACGGGGTGCCCTTCAACGGGTCGCACGTCTATGCCAGCGGCAACATCGTGGCCGATATGTACAGCAACGTGGCGGCCGAGGCGACGGGCCGGGTGCTCGCCTGCCGCCTCTTCGACATGACCGATGACCCCGGCATGAAGGACATGCTGCGTTACCTGATCGCCCGTGACACCATGCACCAGCAGCAGTGGCTGGCGGTCATCGAGGAACTCGGCGGCCAGCAGGCCAACCTGCCCGTTCCCAACAGCTTCGACCAGGATCAGGAGCTTCTGGAGGTGAGCTACGACTTCTTCGCCACCGGCATAGACGGGATCGAGCCACCGTCCGGTCGCTGGACGAGCGGGCCGTCGCTGGACGGCAAGGGCGAATACCGTGTGCGCCGCGCGGTGCCCTTCGGTGAGGAACCGAAACTCGCCCCCCCCATGCCCTCGGGCTACGCCCAGAGTCAGCAGATGATGCCGGGTGCAGTGGACGCGACCGCGGAAACCACCATCACCGGCCGTGTGGACGAGAGCCGGGGCCTGTAGGAACTGCACAGGCAAGCCTGCATGAAGGCGGCCGCCGATCTCAGCAGATCGGCGGCCGCCTCTGTCCTGCGCCCTCTCCTCAGCCCCCGACGTGGACGATGGGGCGGCGGTCGCGGTCCGGCTCGGCGCGGCGCAGGATCTCGCGGGTCAGGGGCGGCACGTCTCCCCGGCCGCCGATTAGGAAGTCGAACAAGAGGTGGAGTGGGCTCTCCTCGGTCCAGCGCATATAGACCTGGGGCGGCGCGCCCCTGCCACTACCGCGCAGGTGCAGCATCACGGCGGCGATGGTGTTCGGTACGCTCGATCCACGCGCGCGCAGTACGCCGTAGCGCCCGACCCGCAGGCCCGTCACCTCGACCACGTCGGTGAATTCGCTCGCGTCGTCGATCTCGACCTCCAGAAAGACGAAGGGGTCCTCGTCGGGCAGGTGAACCATCTGGCGCACCCGCAGTTCCTGTTTCTGGTACTCGGCGGTGGTCGAGCGCCCCGGATGGTGCGATACGAGCCGCAGCGGCCGGATCGGAAACTGCGCGAGCAGTTCGTGCGCCGCCGCGTCGAGTTGAACGCTGCTCACGCGCAGTTCGAAGGATCGGGTGATGCGCGACGAGACGCTTACGGCCAGGATGCCCGCCACGAATAGCAGCGCGATCCACAGGCCCTGGGGATTGTCCACGATGGTCACGCCCAGGGTGTAGACGAAGATCAGGCTGATGAAGCCGAACATCCACTTCATCCGGTGCTGGCCCTGACGCGCCGCCGCGAGGGTCACGGCGATGGCCGCCGAGGTCATCATGGCCAGGACCCCGGTCGCGTACGCCGCCGCCTGCGCGTCCACACTCGCGCGGAAGGCCAGCGTGACCCCCACGGCCAGCAGGAGGTACACGAGCACCAGGGGCCGGTGGGCGCGGCTCCACTCGGGGGCCATGCCGTAGCGGGGCAGGTAGCGGGGCACGATGTTGAGCAGGCCGGCCATCGCCGAAGCCCCAGCGAACCACAGGATGGTGATGGTGGACAGGTCATACACGGTCCCAAAGATCTCGCCCAGGTGCTCGTGCGCGAGGTAGGCCAGTGCCCGCCCGTTCGCCTCTCCCTCCGGCGCGAAGGCGGCGGCTGGGATGAGCAGGGTGGTGACGAGGCTGCTGGCCAGCAGGTAGAAGCTCATGATGAGCGCCGCCGTCGTGAGCAACTTCTTGCCGTTGCGGATACGGCCGGTGGGCTGCGCCTCGGTGTCGCCGGGATCGCCTTTGATCAGCGGCATGACCACCACCCCGGTTTCGAAGCCGGAGAGGCCCAGGGCCAGTTTGGGGAACACCAGCAGCGCCGCCCCGATCAGGGCCAGGGGCGTGTCGAAGGACTGCCACAGCGCCGTCTGCCAGTCAAAGGCGAGTTGTGGTTGCTGGAGGATCAGCGCAGCTCCGTCCCCGATGACCACGAGGCTCAGGCTCAGGTAGCTGATCACGAGGACTACGGCGATGCCGATGGCCTCCTTGAATCCCCGCAAGAAGACGGCGCCCAACAGGGCCAGCAGCGCCAGAGTGATGCCGATTTCGTGCCCGCCCAGCCACGTGTTGAGCAGCGGGTTCTCCGCGAGGTGGGCGGCGGCGTCGGCAGCCGAGAGTGTCATGGTGATGATGAAGCCGGTCGCCACGAAGCCCAGCAGCGACAGCACCAGGAATTTGCTGGGCCAGTAGCTGAGCAGCCGTTCGAGCATGCTGATCGAACCGTCGCCGTGTGAACTCTGCTCGGCCACCCGGCGGTACATGGGCAGCGCGCCGAACAGGGTCACGAGCACGAGGACCAGCGTCGCCAGCGGCGCGACCGCCCCGGCCGCCAGCGCGGCGATGCCCGGCTGGTAGCCCAGCGTCGAGAAATAGTCCACGCCGGTCAGGCACATGACCTTCCACCAGGGCTGAGTGTGGTGCTGGTTCTGCGCCTGCTGTTCGCCTTCGTAGAAGCCCTGCTCCTGTCTGGAATCGTCGTGCAGCAGCCAGCGGACCAGGGAAGCGCGCCAGGGGGGCAGAGGAGTGGAAGCCATATCGCGCGTCAGTATGCGCGCTGCGCCTCCCCGAGTTGACGATCAGGTGGGATGTTCGCTGGGATTCTCCTCTGGGACGCCAGAATGGCGACGGTGGACTTCAGGGTCCACCGTCGCCATTTTGCCCTGTGTTTTAGAGGAAGGTCAGCTTCAGAAGCTCAGGGTGTAGAGGAGCTTGTCGGGGCTGCCGTTCTCGCTAGTCACCACACCGTTGGTGGTGGTGTTCAGGATGGTCGTCCGGGCGCTGCTGGCGCTGATGCCCGTGTTGCCCTGAAGGAGCAGGGCCACGGCGCCGGCCACGTGGGGCGTCGCCATGCTCGTACCGCTGATGGTGTTGCTGGCGGTCGTGCTGCCGATCCAGGCGCTCGTGATATCGCTGCCGGGGGCGAAGAGATCCACGCAGGAGCCGTAATTGCTGTAGCTGGCGCGCACGTCGCTGCGTGTGGTGGCGCCTACGGTAATCACACCACTGCCGCTGGCGCGTGCCGGGCTGACGTTGCAGGCGTTCTGGTTCTCGTTCCCGGCGGCGACTACCATCACGAGGCCCCGGCTGCCTGCATTGTTTACGGCGTCATCCACGGCCGAGCTGGCTGGGCCGCCCAGGCTCATGTTGGCGACGGCCGTGGCGCTGCCTTTGTTGCTCAGTGCCCAGTTGATGCCGCTGATGACCCCGGAGTTTGTGCCTGAGCCGCTACAGTCCAGCACCTTCACGGCGACCAGGCTCGCGCCCTTGGCTACGCCCCAGGTCGAGGAGCCGACTGTGCCGGCGACGTGGGTTCCGTGGCCCTGACAGTCGGTGTTGCGGCCGTCGCCTGTGGTGTTCGTGCCCCACACCGCGCGCCCGCCGAAGCTGGTATGCGAGGTGTTGATGCCCGTATCGATGATGTACGCCTTCACGCCCGAGCCGGTCTTGTTGTAGACGTAGGTTCCGCTCAGGGGCAGATTGCGCTGGTCGATGCGGTCCAGGCCCCAGGTGGCGCCCGACTGGGTGGCGTTGGCGTACATCATGCCGTCCTGCTCGACGTACTCGACATTGGTGTTGGCACGTAGCTTGTCCACGTTCTGGGTGCTGAGCTTGGCCGCGAAGCCCTCAATAGCTTGCCCGTACACGCTTAGGACCGTAATGCCCTGCGGGTCCAGCCCCAGGCTGCCGATCAGGCCGCCGGCACTCTGGGCGCTCAGGTTATTTTGGGTGCCTTCCTTGAGGACCACGATGTACTGTCCGGCGATGGCGCTGGGATTGTCGGTCCCGCGCAGGGGGGCGAGCCCGTTCTCGGTCGGTGCGCTGCCCTGCAGGGGTGACTGTGCAGGCGATTGGGCTGTGGGCGTGGTCGAAGTTCCGCAGGCGGCGAGGGCGAGGGAAAGGGCCAAAACACCGGTAGTCAGACGTGCGTTCATGGGAAACCTCCTGGGAATGTCCTCAACATCGGCCATGGGTCCAGGGCAGCCAAGAGGCGTGAGGGCGCGCTCATAGGCGGTACTGGGCCGGGGCTACATCGACGTTTTGGAACTGGGCCGAGCATAACGGAGTGCCCAGTCGCTACCAAATTGCGCAATAGCGCCGAGGTATTTCCTCAACATGAAAAGATGTTGTACAGATGCATGAAGAGTGCCTGCCGCGGTGAAAAGCACTGGCAGTTTTCTGTCTATACAACTAGATGATTGTTGCCAACATGGGGCAACAGAGTTGCTTAGCATTGTTAGGGTGCGCATCTGTGTTGTCGGTGTAAGATTATTTATTGCTAAGTGGATATTTTTCATCTACTAATACTGGCAAACGCTAGGAATGTTGGGGAGAGTGATTGTGGGAGACCCGTTGTCCTTAAATTTGTGATGAAAAGGGAAGGCGCGCTTTCATCTCTTTCCCATTGCTTTCTCTGTCTGTGAGGCCAGGGGAACCAGTAGCTATAAACTCTCCTATGTTATAATTAAATTTATATGAGATAAATGTCAACACTTACTGTCATTATTCATGCTTTAGCCTAGGCCCGCGCGTATAGCTGTTTACAGGTCCACCAAATTACCGGGTAAGAAATTCAGACACTTAGTATAGGTGTGGGGCAAATCTTACTCCACTAGAAACAGAATATGACTATCTGTATCTCATATAAATTTAATTAACCTAATACCCCAGAGAAAAGTTTGGCCCCCTCAATCTCACCCACCAAGAACCACACCGTACAGCTGGGTCGATAGTCTCCGGACCCTTGCACACGCACCAACTATCACAAAAGAAAGAGTACGGGTCATATCAAAGCTACCTGGGTATCTCACAGGGAGACTCTCTAGGTAACCAACACCCTACCTACAGAGAAAGTAACTGAGTTCCCCACATCGCTTTCCAATGAGGCCGACTTAAGAGCCCCCTCATGCCCTGGTGAATTTGGCACAAGAGCATGAGAGATGTCCGCAAACCTGAGAACCACCTGATCCTCCGATACTGCTTTCGGTGAATCTGACCGAGCCGCCCAGGCAACTAGCACTCGCCGGGTAAGCATATGGAGAGGCAGACCCATTCCTCTCTAGATGAGGGCGTTTTCTCCCACTCTCCTCTCTGAATGCCAATCGACCTTTGCGGTTCGTGGTGACCCTTTGTGTGCGCCCAACGCAACCCCGCCTTCTGGAGGCCCTATGAAACTTTCCAACCTGTTCTACGTCCTGGGATTCGCTTCCGTCGCCCTGAGTGCAAGCCAGTACCTCGGCAGCGGCAAAGCCGATCACGAACGTGACGGCCTGTTCGTCGGCCACTGGGCACCCACCTTCCTAATTCTCGGCAAGATCGCAGAGGACCGTGAGCGTCGGGGCGAGCATCCTCTCAAAGCCAACTGAGCTGGAGGTTGACGGCAGGTGGCCCCTATTCCGGCCAGGCACATGGGAAGGAGCAGGTCATGAACGAAGTGGTCTCGGGTCTGCCGATCATCTGTGCTGACGACCTCATCCACGGCTACGCCGAGGGTATAGAACGTGACTACCTCCTGACCACGCCGTTCGGAGATGGTCACCGTCATTTCATCCCTATCGAGGTTATTGAGCAGGTCGGTGACGCGGTATACCTCAAGGTCACGCCCGAGGAGTTGCTGCGACTGTTCTGATCCTGGAAAGGTGACCTCTTCAAGACACGACTTTCCTAGACCCGCCAAGCAGCTCAGGCCGACAGGCCAATATCCGCCAGTGAGCTATTTTCCTCTAAGGACTTCTGCCACCGAGGCCTGCTTACTGGGTGATACACAGAGCCCAAACCACCAACTTGAGCTGCTTCTACAGGCAGGGCCGACTGGTCCTGCCTTCCCACTATGTGTGCCAGCGTGTGTCAAGCTCAACACCCCAAAGGCCTCTCAATACCGCCTAGCTAACAGTTGCACCTCAGACTTCCTGACCCCTCTAGAGACGTGTGGCTTTTCAGTACGCCGTCAGACCCTCCTGTTGGGCAAAGGCGTAAATTCTCCCTGTCCCAGTCGGTGTGCGGGAGAACTGGACCCTGAGCTGCGACTGACACATCGCGGATGTCCTGAAAAGGAAAGCCACACAGACCAGCGACAAGCCGTAAGTGGAGACAACCACAGGTGCACTACTCAGCCTAGATCTACGGGGGCCGAGCCTGCCACATTTTCTGGCAGGCTCGGCCCCTTCGTCGTAAGCGGTTGCACTTCCTATCCCAAAGGAGGTCCGACCGTACCAGACGGCATGAAACGCTCCAGCTGGTTCCACATTATGCGGCCGCCGAGATGAATAACGCTCCGTTAACGCGCATGTCTTACATTAATGTCACAGCAGACAAATCTTAAGAGAACGTGGGAGTGCCCAGACAGCGCCTGCTGAAGTTTTTCCCTGGACGGGAGAAGGAGTCGAGACGTACCAGACGAGTTCGCAGCTACTCAGCCGATATCTACCGACCATACGTCATCAGGCTTTGCCCATGAGAGACATGGGAAAAGGGGAGTACAAATGAAGCGCACTGCACTGCTGGCCACCGCTGTCCTGCTCGGCACCACCGCTACCGCTGCCAACGTCACAGGGAAGCAGACCACGCCCTTGACCCTCCAAGTCAACAACTTCTGCGTCATGGCCTACACCAACCCCGAGTACAACGGGAGCGCGGGCCTGGACAAGACCTACGAGACCCTCAACCTGGGCACCATCAACGCCGTCACGAACAACACCGTGAGCGACAAGATGGTCATGGCCGTCGACTGCAACAAGGACACCGTGCTGAACATCGTCACCCCCGAGTCGGTCACCCTGACCAATCAGAAGGGCGACACGATCATGATCAAGAAGGACGTGGCCTGGAGCCCCGAAAACCCCTTCACCATGTCGTTCAGCAACGGCGCCAGCCGCGTTCCCGACTACGGTCTCGGCGGCTACCAGTACTACGAACTGCTGGCCAGCTTCAAGGTCGGCGGCGCCGGCACGGGTGCCAACCGCGCCTGGTCGGTCCCCGGCGGACTGTACAAGGGCGACCTGGTCGTCAACTTCAACTACGACGAGTAAACTTCCCTCCTTCCAGGCAACCCGGCCGCGCGGCGGTGGGTTGCCTGTTTGTGCCCTGAGGTGACCCCGGAATGAACACCCCAAGCGCGAGGCTGCTCGGTACCCTGGCCCTGCTGACCGGCATGGCCGGGGCTTCGGCCTCTTCCCCTCCAGCCACCTGTCAGATCGGGCCGGTCAGCAGTTCGCCCATGACCTACCGGGTGCCCACGGGCGCTCAGGGCACCCTGAATTTCCGGGTCCGTTGCCCGGCGGGGCAGGTGTTCGTGCTGCGCCTGAGTACCCCGGAGGGCCCGGTGATGGGAGCCAACGCGTCCCTGCGGTTCTACGGCACAGGCCAGAGCAGCGCCGTGATGTCTCTCGTTGACCTTCCCGAAGACCTGACCGTATCCGGTGAACGGGAATTTTCCCTCAACCTGCGGGCCCAGGCGGGTCAGTGGGATCTGGGAGGCGGGGCCTACCGCGTAAATCTGGAGATCGGCACTGAGCCGCTGAGCTCTTCCCTGCAAGGAGAATGGCCTTGAGAAAAGCAGTCTGGCTGTGGGCCGGTCTGGGTCTGTGTGGCTGGGCCGGTGCCCAGTCGTTCAGCCTGACGCCCACGGCATTCAACATCAATCCCGAGCGCACCAACACCGCGCAGGTCCGGCTCCAGAACCAGACCCTCCAGCCCCTGCAGTTCCGGGTGGAGGTCATGAAATGGAGCATGGATGGCGGGCAGGCAGCCTACGTCCCGACCCGCGACGTGGTCGTGAATCCGCCGACCTTTCAACTCGGCCCCCAGGGCGCGCAGGTCATCCGTGTGGGCGTGCTGAAAAAAGCCGGAGCCGACGAGATGACCTACCGCGTGTTCGTGCGGCAGGTGTCCGACACTGCAACCGCCCAGGTCGACCAGCAGGACGCCCAGATCAACCTGTCACGCCTCATCAACATCTCACTTCCAGTCTACGTTACGCCGCCCAACAGCGCCGCAAAGGTCAGTTTCCGTATGAACATCGGCGGCCAGACCCCTGCGCTGGAAGTCACCAACAGCGGGAACCGGCACCTGACCCTGCGGCAGCTGCGCCTCGTCAGCGGCGACCAGATCTTCCCCCTGGGCAGCAATGCCGTCCTGGGCCGGAGCACCCTGGCCCTGGCCCTGCCGCTCACGCTGCCGGCGGGCGCGGCAGTAGAAGTCCGGTACCAGGACGCCGAAGACAAGGAACAGCGCGCGGCTGTGACGCGCTAGGACAGGTGAAAGTGAAGTGGTGAACCGGACCCCTGGAAGGTCGTTCCTGATCCTGACCGCCGCGCTGCTGTGTGCCGGCTCGCTCTGCGCCGCGCGCGCCCAGACCCAGGGTGAGCCGGCGCCCACGGCTCCACCCGCCGCTGCGCCGTCAGTGATGCCCGCGGCCCCGACCACCCCGGGACTCGCGCCGGCCGTCACCGCTGCGGGGCCGGACATCTGCACGCAGACCCCGACGTTCGTGGACACGACCGTCAACGGCGAGGGCCGGGGCGGCACCCTGGCGTTTCTCGCCGGTGGGGAGATCTGGGTATCACCGGGGGTGCTGCGGCCCACCGAGGCCAGGTACATCGCGCAGACGGTGACGTGCGAGACCGGCGATTTCGTGCGGCTCCAGCCTTCCCTGAGCGTGGTCTTCGACGCGAACGAGCTAACGCTGGACATCCGGCCCGAGCTGGCGCTGCTGCCCGGCGGGGTACTGGACCTGGGGACCGACGCTTCCCAGACAGCCCCGGTTGGCGCCGTGCTCCCGGTCTTCTCGGTGGGAGTCCGCGGCGACCTGCGCCGCAGCGTCCTGACGACTGCCGGGGCCATAGGCAACACGCTGACCCACAACGCCGCCCTGCGCCTGGACTACCAGAACGCGCGGGTCCAGACCTACGGCCAGATCAGCGAGGGGGGGGTGGTCAGCTCCCTGGTCGCGGACCAAGCCCCGTCCAGGGGGCTGGAGGCCGGGCCACAACGGTTCGGGGCCGAGGCGGCGGCACTCTACGACCTGAGCACGGTCCTGAGCGTGGGGGTCGTGGCCTACGCGGATCAAGGCGTTCCCCAGACCGGAACCACGCTGGACACGACTACGGCTTCTCCCTGGGGAGTCAGCACCCAGCGGGTGAGCGGATTGACCTTCACGGCCGGCAGCACGCGCGCCTACCGGCTGCCGCAACTCGTGGTGCCCCTGCCGCTGGACTCCGACGTGAGTATCGTCGTAAACGGCAGCTCGCTGAGGCGGGTGCGGGTGCCAGCAGGCAACCTGACCCTACGCAACATTCCTCTCTCGTCGCCCGCCGGAACGGTCGAGGTCAGCATCCTCGATGCCACCGGGACCCGGACCCAGCGTTTCGGATACACCTCGGCGGACGTGGCCGTAGCGGCGCGCTCACTCGCGGCACAGGGCCAGCTCGGCGTCCAGGGCCGCACCGCTCCGGGAACCTCGGGCCTGATGCCGGCGGCGGCCCTGACCGGCGTCTACGGCATAGATGAGCGCTGGAGCGTCGCAGGCGAAGTCCTGGCCTCGTCCGAGCAGCAGCGCGCCCAGGCGTCGGTGCGGTACACCGACCCCGTGCTGAACACGGGCCTGTCGGTACGCTACGACTCGCGGCTGCGCTCGCCCGTGGTCCTGGCGGGCGACGCGACCTATACCCGCCCCGACTGGCGAGTGGGCGTGGTCGCCGCCGTCGCCCCCGCCGACCTGAGGACGTCGCTGGTCCGCGCGCAGGTGTCCCTGATCCGGCCCCGCTTCGTGACCACCCTGGGTCTCCAGGCTGCGCCCGGCACCGGCGACTACGGCGCGGGTCTCAGCGGCACGGGCCGCCTGACCGACCGCCTGAACCTCGGCGGCGAGGGCGCCGTCACCACGAACCGGGCGGGCGAACTGGGCTGGCGCCTGGGCGTGAGCCTGAACTGGACCCCCTGGGAGAAGGTCACGGTCCTCGTGGGGTCCGCGGTCACCCAGGCGGGTCAGGGAGCGCCGGAGGCCGTCACAGCGGCCCAGGTGAGCTATCAGCCCACCCCGGCGCATACCTTCAGCGCGCTCGTCACCACCCAGCCGGATCAGCCAGCGGTGGGGACCCTGCGCTACGACTACAACCAGAACGTGCTGGCCTCGGTCAGTGCCTCGACCACCGGCGACTTCAGTGTGGCCGGGGCCGCGACCGCCGCGTGGGTGGCGGGCCGGGTCTACCTGACCCAGGACCAGCTCGGGCACGGCGTCCTGATCCGGACCGGGGTACCCCGACTCCCCCTGATCGTCAACGGGCAGCATGTCATGGCCGACGCGCGCGGCGACGCCCTGGTCATGGTCGGCACCGCCGCCCGCACGGTCAATCTGACACCTGACTTCGAGCGCATTCCCTTCACGGTCAGTGTGGTCGAGGACAACCGCGAGGTGGCTCTCGCAGCCCACGGGGTCGTTACGGTGGACTGGATCTCGAATTTCACCCAGAACATGTGGGTGCGTCTGGTCAGGCCCGACGGCGCGCCCATCCGGTACGGCCGCCTCGACCTGCCGGGCAACCCGGCGACCGACGACGACGGCTGGAGCCTGATCCCGCGGCAGGTCGCGCCGGTCACGGTGCAGGTGCAACCCGAGGAAGAGGGCGCCGCCCCCTGCCGCGTGACGGTCCAGGCCGGGCAGGAGACCTACCGCTGCGAGCCACTGCCCTGAACCGGACTGGGTGGCCGTTCGCCTGCCGCGTGGCTGCGCGCAGGACGGCCACCCGGTTCAGCCTGCCAGTCAGTAGAAGTCGAGCTGATAACCCTCGGGTCTGACCAGACGCTCGTAGTCAAACAGCCCTTCACCGTGTGCGCCGGTCCTGGTTTCGAGCAGCCGCAGCGGTTGGAGGGGAGACGTCCCCAGGCCGAGAAGCGCGGCGTACCCTTCGGACGGCTGGAACCCGCGGGTGCAGCGCAGGGTCAGCACGTCCGGCGTCTGCCCGGCGACCTCACAGACGGACTCGACCTGAAGACTCAGGGGAGTGACGGCCTGGCCCCACGCGGTCCCCGAGCAGACGAGGGTAAGGCCCAGCAGCAAGTGGCGCCCTCCCGGGCGGCGCAGGTTCAGAAGACGTGCGAGTTCGGTCATGGCAATGGCTCCCCACATCCGGGCCGTTGAGACGGTCCAGACGTGTTTTCTGGGAGCTACTGTAGGAGTCCTGGTCTCACGGTCTTCTTTCGGGAACAGAGCTGGCCGGGAGTCATGAGCCCTTCATTTTCTAGGTCGCTGCCTCGGCTCTCAGCGGAGGTACAGGGGGCGCAGGGTCCTGAGCAGGAGGGTGAGGGCCACCAGAGCGCCGGCGCCAGCAGCCGCGCTCTGCCAGAGGTCACCGGTCGGCAGCACACGGCTCTCGTCCCAGCAGAAGAAGACGGTGAAGACGGCGAACATCACGGCGTTGACATAGATCATCGGGCACCCATTGTGGCGCCTTCCAGCTGGGACGGATGAACGCCCAGCCAGACGTCCGGTCAGGTCGGCGGTTTGGCCCGGCTACGTGTGAGGCCAGACTCCTGCGCCGGGTCCTGCCCGAAGACCACCCGGTACTCGCCCGGCGAGGCGCGCAGCAGGTGCCAGTCGTCGGTGCCGGCAAGGCGCACGAGGACCTGGGTGACCTCGTCGTGAGGCAACCGGGTAGTGAAGAGGCCGTCGCCGCCGCTCACGCTGAAGCCCGGGCCGTCAGGCAGCCGCACCTCGGCGCCCACAACCGGCTCGCCTGCGCTGTCCATCAGGGTCCAGGCGTACCGGCGCGATTCCTGGACCAGGCCGCCGGCGGGGTCGCGCACGCTGAAGCTCAGGCCAACGGCGAGGCTGCGCAGGTGCTCGATATTCAGGTCCAGCGGCGCCGTCAGGACGTAGTGCAGCGCGGGCCTGGGAGAGATCCCCAGCGCGCCGAACACCTCCGAAACGCGCGGCGCGCTTTCGGCCTGGGCCACCTGCGCCTGCAAGGGGGTATCGAGCGCCCGGACCTCGGCCGGCAGCAGTTCGTCGGGCCAGTCGGCATTGCGGACCAACGTGGCGAGCACCCGCCACAGCACCTGCCACTCCTGGTCGTCGAGTTCCGGGAGCTGAGACTTGAAGTGCGTGGTCACGACGTAACGCAGGTCGATGCGGCGCGGGCGCAGGCGCTTGGTCTCCCGGATGTCGTGGCGGATGTGCATGAACTCGTTCTCGCGCAGCTGCGCGTTCTCGACGATGGCGTACAGGTTGAAATTGATGGTGGGGCGGTTGATGGCCGCCGCCCAGTCCCGCGTGGGTGTGGCGAAGGTGATGTCCACGTCGCTGGCCGGAATCTTGCCGTCCCCGTAGAGCATCGAGCGCAGCGCTTCATGGAGGGCGCCGATCATGGTCGTCCGTCTCTCGTCTTTCTCATCCGCCGATGAGGACTGTCGCCTGCGTGGCGCTCAGGACAGCCCCGCAGGCCAGCAGGTCACCCTGGCGCGCGGCCGGGCGGCCTTCGATGAAGACGGTGGCCGACCCCCTGGCGATGACCTGCGGGCCGTGGGCAGCCAGAGGCGGCGGCTCGCTGTGCGCGTCGCCGAGGCGGGCGGCCGGGACGCCGGCGACCGTGACGGTGGCGGCCCCACTGCTCACCACGCCGCCGTGGGCGCCGGGATCTCCGACGCGGAGGGCTGGAAAGGACATGGCCGCATGTTGCGCGTCCTGACCCGAACTTGCAAGCCTGGATGTCGGAGCGCTGGCAGCCTGGGACCGGTTGCGCCAGCCGGGGTCCGGGCGCTAGAGTTCCGGGGCCGATGTGCCGGTGAACGGACGGAGGCGGGCCGGAGTGGCGGAATGGTAGACGCACTCGACTCAAAATCGAGCGGGAAACCGTGTGGGTTCGAGTCCCATCTTCGGCACCAATAAGAAATCCTCCGTTCTAGACGGAGGATTTCACTTTCGCTCGACACTGTTGTCGATCTTGCAACCTCACGTCACAACACCACATACGGCAAGTGGCTTCTCTTGAACGTTCTATGAGGAATACGTGAGTGGGCTCCCGTAGTTGGCCGACAAACTGAAGTTCTGCAAGGTCCGCGACGCCTTATGGATATTAGCGGTGAGTCGTCTGATCGTGGCGCACGACGACAGGTTCTTTGCGGCGGAGGCCAGCAAGACCGGCGAGACCGAGCAAGCCGAGCCAACCCCAGTCCATCCCGTTATCATCATTCTGAGTGGTGGTGTCGGTGGTCGTCGTGCCAGTGACCGTGGTATCCGTCGTGCTGTCTTGTGCCAGCGCAGGCATCGAGATCAAGCTCAGGGTCAGGACTAGCAGAGCCGTTTTCGTTTCTTGCTTCATGGGTAAACCTCCTAGAACAGTGTGATTTCTTACGCTTATCAACATGTCACACAACCTTGGGATTGTGTGCATAGCAACTATTTTGCTAACGCACACGCTCTGTTTATATGGACTGCGGTCAGCGCAAGAAAGACCTTCTGAGCTCTATGGCCGATATTGAAGTCTCTTGAATCTCCGCCTTCCCATCCCCAGCCCCTGCGAAGATCATCTGATTCGCCATCATGGCCCCAACCGCATCCATCTCAATGATCGTGGCCCACTGATCTGTCGAGTTGACAGCTCAAGCGCTCAGCCAGCCCCAGTCCCTCCTCGGGTGGCAGCACGCCCTTGAAACAGATCAGACGAGGGTCTTACCTGCTCCGTTGGGGAGCACGACCACACCCCGGCAGCCGGCCTTGTTCCAGGCCTCCAGGGCGCCCTGCTGGTGGGCGTAGAGCTGCACCTCCTGGGAGTAGCCGAGTTCGAGCTTGAGGACGCCCGCCGCTTCGTCACGAACCGGCGTCTGCCCGAGCACGGTCATCCCAGGTGAAGAAGTCGGACGCGGCCGCCGGGACCTGAGGGTGCTGCGGTCGAGACGCAGGGTAGGGGCGATGAGGCAGCCACCCTAGCGGAAAGGGAAGTTCCGGGCAGAGAGCTGAGGGACGTTCAGAAAGCGTACCGAATGGTGCAGTAGGGCAACGCCTCACGGAGCAAGACCGTGAACCGCTCGACTGCCCTGCCCTTGAGGCCCCGCCGGTAGCGCAGGTTGACGCCCCCATACTCGGACTGTTTCGTCTCCTGCCACTGCGGTGTCCACAGCAGCGCTTCCGCCTTCGGATGCCAGCCGAGTTTCACCTCGTGCAGCCCCGCATTGTGGGTCAGAAAGATTACCTCGGCCGCCAGCTGCGCCTTGGCCTGTGGGGAGAGCGCTGCATCGATCTGCGCGAACAGCTCCCGGTAGGCGTTCGTCCAGCCCTCGAAAATGATCACGGGAGAGAAGTTCAGGTGCACCTCGTAATCGGCCTCGACGAAATCGTTGATGGCCGCAAGACGCTCAGACATAGGAGAGGTACCGATGTCCACCACGCGCGCCGTCTGCGCAGGCATCAACGAAAAGCGAATGCGGGTCCGGCCCTGGGGGTCGTAGCCGAGCAATTCCCGATTGACATACTTCGTGGCGAAGGACGCCTTGGCGTTCGGCAGCCTCCGGAAGAGGGTGACGAGATCCCGGACATTGCCCGAGATTAGGGCGTCCACGCTCAGGTCACTGTTCTCACCGAGGTCATAGACCCAGGCGTGCGGATCGACCGAGTTGGCCTTTAGTTTAGGCCCCAGTTTCTGAGCGTGGCGTTCCAGTGCCTGGGAGACGTCCCCAATGTTGGCGAACGTGGTGATGGGGTTGGCGTAGCCCTTGTGGCGAGGCACGTAGCAGTAGGCGCAGGACAGCGCGCAGCCGTTGGCCATCCCCGGGGCGATGAAATCAGCACTGCGGCCGTTGGGTCTCATCGTCAGGGTCTTGCGGGTGCCCAGCACGAGCACCTGCCGTTTGATGCGCAGCCAGTCTCCCACCAGCCCGGCATTGCCATGCAGTCCGGGGATATTCCAGTGGGAGGCGACCTCAATCTGCTCGGCCTTGGGAAAGCGGGCCAGGATTTCCTGCCCCCGGGGAAGCTCAGCCGCGCGGGGCTCGACATAGATCTGCCGGATGTCGAGGGGAAAGCGGGGCGGCATCCTGCCAGTAAAGCGCGCCTGACGTCCCAGGAAGGCAAGCAGGCAGACGAAGCGCAACTCTCAAGGTTGAGGACCCAACAGCGCTTCGCGCGCTCCCGACTACCCCGAGCGCCTCACAGATTGACTCCTAGATCAGTGATTTCCGCTCACCGTGACGAGTGTGTTCGGCCCATCCGGTACTGCGGTGTAATACAGTTCTGCCGGCACCGAGCGGCCCATAAAGACTGAATAATGCCGTGGCCCACGCGTTTCGTCTTCCAGCAGGACGTATCCGGCGCGCTTGAGCGGCTCCATCAGTACTTGCGGCTGCCATCCCTGCGCCACATATTGCTCCACTCGGGACAGCCCGCGCCGCATTTCCTGCCGGTACGTCGCAGATACGGGACAGCGCGGCTCCAAACCGTCAGGCAAAGGCATGAGCCCATTCCAGAGCGTACCCGGCTGCCTGATGCAGTACAGGGCGTCCGGTGCAGGCCGCAGGGTCAAGGTGACGACACCCAACACTGCAACCAGAGCGGCCACGCCCCAGATACGCCAGCTCTTCGCGGGCAGGGTCAAGAGCGGGGACAACGAACGAGGCCTTTGACAGCCGCCCGAGCTAAGCGCTGCAGAATGGTGTGGGGCGTGATCTCCGGCAGGTCCGGCGTCATGTCGCACGGGGCGCAGGGGTGACGGGCAGGGCCTTGCTCGCCGCCTGACTCTTCCAGCTCAGCAGGCGCAGGGCGTTCGCGGTGACCAGAGCAGTGGCCCCGGTGTCTGCCAGGATCGCCATCCACAGGTTGGTGTAGCCCAGCAGGGTCGTGACGAGGAAGATGGCCTTGAGGCCCAGCGCAAAGGCGATGTTGACCTTGATATTTCCCATCGTGGCGCGTGAGAGAACCACCAGGTCGACCACGCCCGTGACGCGCTCCTGAAGCAATGCGGCATCTGCGGTTTCCAATGCGACGTCGGTGCCGCCGCCCATGGCGATACCGACATCACTCTGTGCCAGAGCCGGCGCGTCGTTGATGCCGTCCCCGACCATGGCCACGCCGCCCTGGGCTTTCAGTTCGGCGATGATGCGAAGTTTGTCTTCGGGAAGCAGTTCGGCCTGCACATCCAGTCCCAGGTCGCGGGCGATGGCCTGACCTGTACGGGCATTGTCGCCGGTCAGCATGACCGTGTTCACACCCAGAGCGTGCAGCTGGGCCAGCGCGGCGCGCGCGTCCGGTCGGGGCTCGTCGCGAATGGCGATCACCCCGAGCGGTGTCCGGCCCTCCAGCACCACGACAGCGGTCCGGCCCTGTTCCTCAAAGGAGGTGATGGCGCGGCTGAGCTCGGCACTTAAGGGGGCCAGGGTCGCCGCGTGGCGAGGCGAGATGACACTCAGGACGCGGCCCTCGACCGTGGCAGTCGCGCCTTTCCCTGGCAGGGCCTGGGCTTCCGTAGCAGGGGGGACGGCGATCTGACTTTCCTGCGCGGCCTGGGTGATGGCCCTGGCGAGCGGATGGCTACTGCCGGATTCGACGGCCGCCGCGAGGCGCAGCACTTCGGCGCGGTCCAGGCCCTGTCCGAGGACGTCCGTGACTCTGGGTTTCCCGGCGGTGAGGGTACCGGTCTTGTCGAAGGCGATGGTCTTGACACTTCCGATCGTTTCCAGGGCGCCGCCCCCCTTGATGAGGAGACCACGCCGGGTACCGGCACTGATGGCACTGGTGATAGAGGCGGGAACGCTGAGCACCAGCGCGCAGGGACAGCCGATCAGGAGCAGGCTGATTCCCTTGTACAGCCAGTCATGCCACGCGCCCCCGAGCGCCAGGGGCGGCACCAGAATCACCAGTGCCGAGACCAACACCACGCCCGGCGTGTACCACCGGCTGAAACGGTCGATGAAGCGGGCGGTCGGCGCCTTGTTGCCCTCGGCCTCCTCGACCATGTGGATGATGCGGGCGATGGTGTTGTCGTGGGCGGCCTTCTCAACCTGAATAGCCAGGACGCCGTCGGTATTGATGCTCCCGGCGAAGACCATGTCGCCGGCACTTTTGTTGACGGGCACGCTCTCTCCAGTGACCGGACTGTCGTCGAGACTGGAGGTGCCGCGGAGGATCCTGCCGTCTGCGGGCACACGCGCGCCCGGGTTGACCTGCACGGTCTGACCCACCTGGAGTTGATCGGCAGGCACTTCACGGGTGCCTGTTCCTTCGACGAGGAGGGCAGTCTTGGGTGCCAGGGCGGCGAGAGCCTGAATCCCCGCGCGGGCCCGGCCAGCCGCGACGCCTTCGAGAAGTTCGCCGATGGCGAAGAAGAACACCACGACGGCCCCTTCCGGGGCTTCACCGATGGCAACGGCGCCAATGGCTGCGAGACTGACAAGCATGTTGATGCTGAAGGGATCGCCGAGACGGGCACTGGCGACGGCCTTCCTGGCCAGTGGCCAGACACCCAGAAGGGTTGCGGCGATGTACCCAGCGGTCGCGAACCGGGGTTCGACGAAACCGAACAGCCAGGCAGCCAACAACAGAATCCCGGAGGTGACGACCAGGCGGCCTTGTCCAGTCCGGTACCAGGGGGTGCCCGCAGGAGCGACCTCATGGGTGTGGCCTGCGTGGTCGTGCCCCGCATGATCGTGCGCTTTGGGGGCACCAGTGACGGCCGTGGGGGCCTGGCTCAACAGGGAGGGGGTATAGCCGAGGGCCTTCAGATTTTTTTCCAGTGCGGTGCGGGAGGTCTGGTGCTCGTCGAGGTGCAGGGTCAGGGTCTGCTTAGTGAAACTGGTTTTGACCCCCTCGGTTCCCGGAAGAGTGCCTACCATGCGCTCGACCTTGACGACACAGCTGGCGCAGTCCATACCGTCCACGAAGTACGTGAGCGGCTGGGAGGTGCCTGAACGATCCGAGGGAGGCCGAGAGGTCATGAATTTATTATACCTGAGCAGTCATTCATATGTTGTGATACTTCCTGATCACTGTCATCCCTCAAAGGTGCTCCCTGTCAGTGTGATTCTCTGTGCTCTATCGCTATCCTTGTTCCACTCTCTATACCCATGAAACAACCGGAACCCACCGGCACCAGCAGGAACGATCTCGACTCCGTCTCGACCTAGTCGCACTTTCCAGCACATCCCTATTCCGGTTGTCCCTTAGATGAGAGGAACGCGCCGAACCTATTCCAGTTCGGCGCGTTCTCGATTTCATTCCGCGCGCTGGCACTTAATTGCCTCCCGTCAGTTGGACCCCTGCTGCACTACCTGCTGCGCCCCGGCGCGGTGAAGTCGCGCTCGGAAGGTAACGTAAGCGAGCAGTATGCGGACCTCACGCCCACCATCGAGCGACTGCGGGACCTCGAGGTCGAGTGGACGGCCCACCGGCTGCCCAGTGAGGCCGCGCCCGACCCCGACACCTTCGACAGCTCAATCACCTGGGGCGGTTACTGATGCTCCGCTCGGCGTTTCAGGAAGAGGAAGTGCTGCTGCTCATCCTGACCCTCGGCCCCACAGGGCCGCTTGGCGGGAAGGGCACGCCCAGTTACAGCCCCGACGCGACGCTGAGCGGTCTGGTGACTCCCCTGGGGGCGCAGGAGGCCGTCAAGCTTGGCCTGAGCACCACGGCGACCGCCCCACCCGCGCCGCCGGACGCGCCGGAGGCCACGGCGCCGGTCGTCGAAGTCCCCAAGGAGGCTGACAAGGATGCCTGATCTCTCGGCCCACTGGGACGGCTGGTACA